>CADCTM010000877.1 GCA_902805485.1 uncultured Coleofasciculus sp.
TACTAGCAGTCAGCAGCGCTGCCATATACTCAACCGGATAATTTGCCTTCAGATAAGCGGTTTGATACGTGACATAACCATAAGCTGTTGAATGAGATTTATTAAAGCAATTGGAAGCCACTAAACCATTATTTAAAATAAAGTTATGGTCACGCTCTACACCAATGTCATAAACAGGTTGCCTTCCTAATAATTTACGACCAATAATTTTAACCATTGTAATTACTCCTTACTGATTATAAGATAAGTTATTCAAGACCAAGAAATGGGCAATAATTTATATTACTTGTGAAATGTAGCTATTCAGCTCCCAGACTTCTTTGAAGAAGTCCGGGAGCTTGTGTTCAATAACATATCCTAGCTTTAAATAGCTATTCTATTTCTTAGCTGTCAGAAACTGACGCAACTGCAACAAACTTAAAGTTTGCCCCAAATTTAGCGGCAGCAGAGATATTCCTTCCAAGCGCGACTGTACCCAACCTTCGCCCCAATACCACTCGTGAAAACCGTCAATTCCTTGACTTAAGATCAAGCGTAAACAGTTAGACTTCGCAACTTCCACCTGATGTTGAATTGCGACAGGTCCCGCCCAAGCAGTGAAGCTTAATCCTTGATACAGTTGTTCTGGTAAACCTGCTTGAAAGCGTTGTGACCACAGCCATCGTTGCAGTTGCTCAGAATTTAGCAGACTATCACGGATTGCCGTTTGTGGGGCTTCTACTTCAATGCGGAGATGGCTTTGCTGAAAAGTTCCTAACATATGCTTTGAGCGTGTTTAACGGATAAATTGGTGTGGCTATCGAATCATCCTGATCCTATTGAGGTAGCTTCAAACCCCAGGAGATTATCATCCGTCTTGAGATTGATTTTCTAAAGATGAGCGGATAATAAGTCTTAGCTATCTTTTATTTTCATGACTTTATGGTATCCCAACTGTTTTTAGCTGTTATGAGCAACCGATTTCTCTGGCATAAGCCTTGCAGTATTTAGAAGCTTCTGGAAAACTCACGTTGTTCATCGGCGCTATTGTACGCCAATACTTGAGCGAGCAAGAACTGCAAAACCGAGAAGATTTAGAAATTAGTCCGGCACTTACCAAATAGCCAGTGATCGATTTTCGCTTACAACGCCAGCTTAGTGACCCGAAAGTTTTTACCGAGTCGCTGGCTAGTACTGGCAAAATTACACAACTTTTCATAAAGAAGTCACCTCTAGCTTCAAGCAAGAATTACTCAAAGCACAAGTTACCGAGCCGAAATTACAAGAACACTTTATTGAGCGTAAACTCTTTTTAGATCGCGTGGTACCTTCTCGAATCAGCGTTGCCGATCGCGAATTGGCTGAGGAATTAGCCAGCCATGAGAACCTGACCTTTGACAATGCGATCGCCTTCTTTAACCTTAATTGCTCGAATATTACCACCACCTAGGGCAAGCACGAGACGCACTTGTGTTGAGGCAATCAACTCGCCCGTTGCCACCGCAACTTCATCCACCATACTAAAATGTGCCCAAGCGATTGTTCGCAATACTAATAAAACCCAATGCTACCGACCAACAAGCGGGTATGTAACGGCAGTAACTCTTGTACCGCCTTACCTAGCTCATAAGATAGTCGATCTTCTGGCAAGGCACAAAGCGTTCTCTGGTCTGGCGTGCTTGAACTGGAGAAGAAGCGATCGCCCATTGCATAAACTCGAAACGTTGGATAGCGATCGGTGAGTCTTACCTAATTGTCCCTCACACCAACGCCAGACCTAAAATAAAAATAGAGTCTGTTAAGAAGTGTAAGGTTTTTCATGGCTGATCAGTTAATTCGCGCCACAGCGGCGGCGGGTGGCATTAGAGCCGTCGGCGTCATCACAACACGCCTCACTGAAGAAGCCCGTCGGCGTCACAAACTCTCTTATGTGGCAACAGCCGCACTAGGTCGCACGATGTCTTCAGGGCTATTGTTGGCTTCTAACATGAAGCGAGAAGGGTCGAGGGTAAATATTCGCGTCAAAGGTAAAGGTCCCCTGGGTGGCATCCTCATTGATGCGGGATTAGACGGAACAGTTCGGGGTTATGTAGATAACCCAAGCGTTGAACTGCCTCCTAACGAACGCGGCAAGCTCGATGTAGGCGGTGCAGTTGGGCATGATGGGTATCTCTACGTTGTCCGAGACGTTGGCTATGGCTACCCGTATTCCAGCACCGTAGAGCTGGTATCCGGTGAAATTGGCGATGACATCGCTCACTACCTGGTGACATCCGAGCAAACACCATCAGCTTTAGTTGTGGGTGTATTTGTCGGCGCAGAAGGGGTTACGGCTGCTGGGGGAATCTTAATTCAAGTTCTGCCAAAAGCCGCAACCGACGAAGCTTTAGTGAAAACCTTAGAATCTCGCGTTGCCAAGCTAGCAGGTTTTACCCCTCTGTTACAGGAAGGCAAAACCTTACCAGAGATTTTTGAGCAACTACTGGGCGATATGGGCTTGGTAATGTTGCCAGAAGTTCAGATGCTGCGTTTTCACTGTGGTTGCTCATTCGAGCGCGTTTTGGGGGCTTTAAAAATGCTCGGCGTTGCCGAACTCCAGGATATGATTGAAAAAGATCATGGAGCTGAAGCCACTTGTCACTTCTGTGGCGAAGTTTATCAGGCAAGTTCTGAGGAACTCGCGCGGTTGATTGAAGATTTGCGATCCGAGTCACTTTAAAACACTTTGTCGCGACAAAGCCTTGTCGTTACCCACAAGTTCAAAGCTGATGACGCTTTCTTTAAAAGTCAAAAAGTCAGTCTCTACCGAAAAAATACTACCGTAGGACAAGAATTTTGGCAAAGACAATGAAACGATCCTGGTTTCTCAAACATTTGGCGTAGCAAGGATTATAAGAAATAGGGGTGACGACAAGGTTTAATAACCAAGGGCAGTCGGGGGGCGTAGTCGTGGTTAATAAAAAATAATGCCTTAAAGGCAGGATGTAGCTTTTTCTGGCAGGGGAGAGTAGGATTGCAACTACACAAGAGTGGTTTAAAACACGCTGGATCAGCCATAGTGCGTGGTGTGAGTTATGACAAGAGATCGAGAAATTCCTGACCCTTGGCCGACCTCGAAGTCTTCACCGGGTCAGCCTAATAGAAAACGAAAAAAAAGTGATAGCGAAGCGTTAGCGAATCCGCGAACGTCTGCTGCCAAGCGTCCCTTAGTTCCTCCTAAAATTGCCCGTGAAGGGAGACCAACAATCGCCAATTTGCAACAAGAACTTCCCCCGCCGGAACCGCAACAGCTAGCGACGGCAGAGGAACTGCCTCCATCTCCTTCAAAGTGGCATTGGCGTAACTTTAAGACGGATTTGCGGTTCTGGGCAATTTTAATTGTGCTGATTTTCAGTGGAGTGGGATTAACCGCAGTGGCGCTGTTGCTGAAGCTGCCTACGGTTCCCAATTGTCCTGCAACATTTTGGCCGACAGCTTCGGCGTCGATGCGCCTTTATTGCGCCCAATTGGCAGGAAATAAGCAGACAGCAGAAAATTTACTACAAGCGATCGCTTTAGTTCAAGATTTGCCCGCCGATCACCCCTTACGCCCCGAAATTAACCGCCAGATCGAAGAGTGGTCGCAAGATATCCTAAAAATTGGTGATGAAAAGTTCCAAGTCGGTCAACTAGATGAGGCAATTAACATTGCCAGACGCATTCCCAATGGTGTGTCTGCCCAAAAACTGGTAGAACAACGGATTGAACGTTGGAAAACGATTTGGGCCCAAGGACAATCCATTTTTGCAAAAACCGAGGAACAGTTAAGGCAATCTAACTGGGTTCAGGCGTTTCGAGAAGCCGTAAAAATGACGTCTGTTGAGAATAAATACTGGGCAATCACCAAGTACGACCAATTAACTAAGCTAATTCAGATTGCTAAAATCGCCAGCGCTCAGTTGGATAAAGCTCATGAGTTGAGTAAAAGTGATTCTATAGACGATATTTTGGCAGCGATTAAGCAAGCTGAAAAAATTTCTTCCCAGAGTTACGCCTACAAAGAGGCGCAGAAATTGATTGCCGAGTGTGGGAAGAAACTGCTCAAGATTGCTGAGTATCGGTTGGAACAACGGAATGGGAAAGGTGTGTTGGAAGTTGCCGAAAAAATTCCTCCAAGTGTCAAATTGGAGTCCCAGAAAAATGACTTGATTAACTTGGGGAATGCTTTAACGCAGGCGACATCCGGAACAATTTCGTCTTTGGAAGAGGCGATCGCTTCTGCTCAAAAAGTCTCCAGTAGTCGTCCCCTCGGAGCTAAAGGACAACAACTGATTAGCCGTTGGCAACGAGAAGTTCAAGATATTACTCAGCTAGAACGGGCGCGGACATTTGCCAATTCTGGTTTAGTCCCTGACTTGAGAAGTGCGATCGCGGAAGCTAAAGAAATACCGAGTGGTAATCCTCGCTACTCAGAAGCACGAGCGGAAATTAACCGCTGGACTCGTCAAGCGGAGACAATAGAAGACCAGCCTTATCTGGATCGGGCAACACAAATTGCTAATTTTGGTGGACAACCATCTTTGCAAGAAGCAATTCAAGAAGCCAGTCGCATTGCTCCGGGTCGCGCCCTTTACAAGCAAGCTCAAGAGAAAATTGGGCAGTGGACAGACACGCTCCAACGGCAACAAGACCAGCCTTTCCTCGACCAGGCAAGGACTTTAGCCAGTGGGGGCAATATTCCCTCAGCGATCGCGGCGGCGCAACAAATTCGCTCAGGACGCGCACTTTACCGGGAAGCGCAAAGCGATATCGAAACTTGGCAAGCCGAAATTCGGGGTCAGCAGCGCCTACAGGAAGCTTACCAAACGGCGAGTGCTGGAACCCCAGAAGCTTTCTCCGCAGCAATTCGAGTGGCTAGACAGGTTCCCTCTTCTTCTTCGGCGAGAGCGGATGCCAGAACGATGGTTAATCGCTGGAGCAATCAACTTTTATCAATTGCCCAAGACCGCTCATCCTACAATATTCGGGAAGCGATCGGCATTGCTAAAATGATTCCTTCTAGCGCTGATGCTTATGAGGCAGCGCAAACACAGATTCAGTCGTGGCAAAATATTTTAGAGCCACCACCACCACCTGTTAGCGAGCCACTGCCTTCTGCCATAGACACTCAGTAATACTGCTGACTAAGAAGTCGGGGGTGGCATTGTCCACCCTCCAACATTTGACAGGTCATGTCCGCGACAGCGAAGGAAAAGGAGTCAAATGAGGTTCGTGTTCGACTTCAAAAACATGAGCGTAAAGATTAGCAAGAATTTGCTTTCCCTCTTGCGTTAACTTTAGATAATCGGCAGCATCAGAGATGTAGGGATAGACGCTGTTCCAATAAAACTTAGGATAGTTGAGTCTCAAGTCTTCGGGGTGGCGATAACCTAATTGTTGGTTCACACCCGTCTCTTCAAATTCATAAAATAATGCGGCAATTTTTTGCAGGTAGCGCGGGTCACTCAGTTGACCAATTAAATCTGCCGCCCTTACTAAACCTGGATAATTAATCGTATCTTGGTGGTCGCTGTCCAACGGCACAGGAAAGCGGGTTAGTTCAATATTTTTCATAATGATTCCCGCATCAATTAATTTATGACCGCCAAATCGTTCTTCAACGAATAATTTACCCCGGTCAACATGATAGGGAGTCAAGCTAGCATCCGTCGAACTCACAGGCAGCGTCACCGTCTTTCCATCTAACCCCGTGGCATATATTCTAAAAGCAACTCGGTCGTGGCGACAAACTCCCTTAACATAGCCAATATCGTGACACAGCAGCGAAATGATAAAGTGCAACCAGTCGTCACAGGAAACCCCGCCCTCACGGATATGCTTCCCTCGTAGGATTTCTTGCCCGACTAACGTCACAAAGATCGTGTGTTCGATATTGTGATACAGGGCATTGCTATTGGCAAGATTCTCCAAAGCCATATTCCCAACCCAACTGATAATTTCAGCGTAGTTCGACTGTAGACCGCCATAAGCCGAGTAATATCCGGCTGTTAGTTCGGGTACAAAAGACTCAATCAAAAGCTTGGTGGGATTAAACATTGATACCCTTTGTGGCTACTTATAGTTCAAAGAAGTTGAGTTGCGCCCTAAGTAGACTTTGCAAAATTTTTTAGACTTATGGGTTATTTTTACACAGGATGCCAGTCACGTGCCGAAAATGCTTGAGAAGAACAGGAAGTATTACAGTTCTATCGAGATTTTTCCCCCTAAACCTTGAATATTCAGCTCTAGTCTAGGCTTCTCCCCTTCACAAACCAATGCACCACTATAGCCGCTTGTGGAAAGGGCAAAGCTTAATTGGTTGCCACTGCCAGATTCTACAGTCGCTTCCCCAATATTTACCTTACATTGCGTTCCATCTACTCGGACTTCTCGACTATTCAAGGCATCAGTAATCAGAATTTGCTTACTTTGTCTCATTACTTTAATAACGAGATGACGCACTCCAAACCTTACAACTCCACCTTCTAATTGCTCTACTTTTGTTCCAGTTGGTAATCCTTTAATTACCAATTTTGTCGCGGTTGGCGGCTTAGGAAAATCAGTCAAAGTTGCACGTGGATCTAGGCGTTCAGCAGTGGGACGTTCCCTTGGTGCTAGTGGGGGTTCAAGCGGCACAGACTGTTGAGGAATTGACCAGTTCCGCGCTTTTTTAAGCAATTCTGAGTGGCTTTTTGAGGCTTTTTCGCTTTGCCCCTGCTTTCTGGCATACTCTTGTTGTTTCTTCTTTGTTGCAATCCAACGCTCTCTTGCAAACTGCCTAAGTTCTGGGTCAGAATCAGAGACGAATTGCTCGTAAAATTCCAGGGTTTCTATTAATGAGCCAATTCTTTCTAAGGCAATTCCTACCTGTTGGATTAATAAATACTGATTCCAATCGGGAGTTGATAAAACACGTTCTTTGATAAATCTTCCATAACGTTTTCGCAACTCTTTGGTAATGTCTTCTGAATTTAATTCTGAGCAAGCAAGTTCATAAACAACATCAAATATTAAACCGAATTTTTGACGATCTGAACCGACAATAACAGGTAAATACTTTTCCAGGGCTTCTATCGCCTCATTCCAAT
>CADCTM010000878.1 GCA_902805485.1 uncultured Coleofasciculus sp.
TTTTTCTTAATTCTAAGTTGGCTCAATTTTGGCTCATTTTTGAAGCAGAACTAAAATAGAGCCATCAAGTTCAGACAGATCAGGCATTCTAGAAATGTCGGATGTGGGAATGGGCGTTAGAAAATCAGCCCCTTTCTGGTTCAAACACTTGCTCATAATTAGGAAAAAACGCAATGCAATCTCAAAAGTTTGTCCAACTAGAACTGCCTGTAATACCTCAAAAAATGGGCACACTTAAAACCGTTGAAAACGTAATTCAGGAAATGCTAGATATAACCTGGCACAGTGTAATTACTTATATACAAATGCCTAGTACTAAAACACTGATGAGTGAACATGGAAAACTAGTTGCTCTTGATAACAGAGAAGCCAGAATTCGTGTTTCTTCAATTCCACTTTATAAAATTGCTCAAACAAAGCTACCTGAAATACAAGCAGCTTTTCAAAAAGCTTTTGGTGTGCAGATAAAAGTTCGCATAGAAGTTTAATACAAAATCCAGATCTGTTAGCAAAACCTTGTAGAGACGTTTCGCCGGTACGTCTCTACGATTTGGTTGTACCCACCAGCACACAAACTGCAAATTGTAAAGGAATATTACAACCGCTTTAAAAATATATTGAGAAATGCGCCAATTCTGAGTGAGGCGTTTATCCTTAACTTTTAAAGAAATATGTCGAGGAATATCATGGATAAATTCAGCAGATACCGCCTGAGCTGCACCCTGAGCTTTGGTGATATATATGGACAAGTCATCGTTTGGTTAATCGTCATTTTCCTCAGCCTCGCTTCTGCCTTAGCGCTGTGGAGTGCGGATCGTCACATTTACGCTTTAGCAACTGTTGGACTAATCTTGGTACTATCCCTGCCCTTCTTACTCTTTGCCTTCGTAACGACACTGCTAAACCACATTGAAGTCTCTCCAATGCTTGAAGGTGAGTCCACACAGACAACAGAATTCCAAGGAAACACACCCATCCAGAAACCAGTCCAAGCAGCCAGTTAAAAAGTCATTCTTGACAAACAATTAAAAACTTCCCTGCCTTTGGGTGGGGAATTTTTATTGGTGTCACCATAAATACAGGCAATCTAACAACCAAACTGAGAATGCAAGAACACGATGTCATTATTGTCGGGGGCGGTTTAGCTGGGTGTCGCGCAGCCCTGGAAATCAAACGCACTGACCCCAGCTTAGATGTAGCCCTCGTTGCCAAAACCCACCCCATTCGTTCCCACTCCGTCGCTGCCCAAGGCGGCATGGCGGCAACCCTAAAAAACGTTGATGCCGAAGACAGTTGGGAAGCCCATGCCTTTGATACCGTAAAAGGCTCGGACTATCTAGCCGACCAAGATGCCGTAGAAATCCTCACCCGCGAAGCCCCTGATGTCGTCATTGACCTGGAACACATGGGCGTGTTGTTTTCGCGCCTCAGTGATGGTCGCATTGCTCAACGGGCATTTGGCGGGCATTCCCATAACCGTACCTGCTACGCGGCAGATAAAACTGGTCATGCCATCCTCCACGAACTCGTCAACAACCTCAGGCATAACGGCGTCCGGATCTATGAAGAATGGTACGTGATGCAGCTAATTTTGGAAGATGCCCAGGCAAAAGGTGTTGTAATGTTCAACATCCTCAACACCAAATTGCTAGTGATCCGGGCAAAAGCCGTGATGTTTGCCACCGGTGGTTATGGGCGAGTTTATAACACCACATCCAATGACTACGCCTCTACAGGCGATGGTTTAGCGATGTCTGCCGTTGCAGGCGTGCCGTTGGAGGATATGGAATTTGTGCAGTTTCATCCAACAGGTTTGTATCCCGTGGGCGTCTTAATTTCCGAGGCGGTGCGGGGTGAGGGGGCGTATCTGATTAACTCAGAAGGCGATCGCTTTATGGCAAACTATGCCCCAAGCCGGATGGAACTCGCCCCTCGTGATATTACCTCCCGCGCAATTACTCGTGAAATTCGTGCCGGTCGGGGCATTCATCCCGACGGCAGTGCAGGCGGCACTTTCGTCTATCTCGACTTGCGCCACATGGGGAAAGAAAAAATTATGAGTCGGGTTCCCTTCTGTTGGGAGGAAGCACACCGACTACTCGGAATTGACGCCGTACATCAGCCGATGCCAGTACGCCCCACGATTCATTACTCTATGGGTGGAATACCTGTAAATACCGATGGACAAGTGCGTAGTGGTGTTGATGGGCTAATCGAGAGCTTCTTTGCGGCAGGTGAAGCGGCTTGTGTCTCAGTTCATGGGGCAAACCGATTAGGCAGTAATTCTTTGTTGGAATGTATCGTTTATGGCAGACGGACAGGAAAAGCGATCGCACAATATGTCCAAAACCGTAAACTACCCGAAATCAACGAGCAATCTTACCTCAGTGCCGCCCAGGAACAAATTAACGCCCTCTTGAACCAATCAGGAACAATTCGCCTAAATTCCCTGCGTCAAACCTTCCAAGACTGCATGACTGAATATTGCGGTGTTTTCCGCAGCCAGGAATTAATGCAGGAAGGCTTAAACCAGTTACAACAATTGCGACAGCAATACCAACAAATTTACTTGGATGACAAAGGAAGTTGCTGGAATAGTGAAATCATCGAAGCTTTGGAACTTCGCAGCTTAATGATAGTGGGAGAAATTATCCTAACATCGGCACTAAATCGTACTGAAAGTCGGGGCGCACATTGTCGCGAGGATTATTCAGAACGAGATGATGCCAATTTTCTCAAACATACATTGGCATATTACTCTCCCGCTGGCATTGATTTGAACTATCTACCTGTATCAATTACGATGTTTGAGCCACTAGAGCGAAAGTATTAGGGACTTCTAGAAACAATTATCTCTAGTGTCACAAAGAGTTCATTGAGCCAATAACACTTGCTCCCCTTAATCAAGGTTCGCAATCTTAACCCCCCTTGATGAAAGGGGGGTTGGGGAAATATCCAGATGTTACGGTGTTACCGTACTGCCTTAACTAGGCGAAGCCGAGGGAGTGGTGGGGACCTCTGAGGGTGTTGTTGTTGGGGAAGGAGTTGCTCCGGGCGTAGGCTCTTGCGAAGTTGAGGGTGTTGTTGTTGGGGAAGGCGTATCAGCGCCTAGCTGTTTAACTTGGTCTTTGTATTGAGCCGGGGCGAGGGAAACGGCGGAGGTAAATAGGGGTCTAGCTTCAGCGATTTTACCTTGTTCTTTTAAAATTAAACCCTTAGCCAGCACAGGCCGAAAGTCTTGTTTATCGGTTTTAATCGCTTCATCGTAAATAGCCAGCGCTTCAGCAAAGCGTTTTTGGCTGGCGTAAACCTGACCTAATAAAAGTTGAACTGAGATGATATCCACAGTCCCCGGCTTCATGTCATTAATTGGCGTCGCCGTTTTTAACGTGTCTTGTAACAAGCCAATTGCTGCTTCAGGACGATTTTGCTCACTGAGCAGGCTCACAAGCCCTTGTAGGGCGTTTAAGTTACCAGGTTTCGAGTTCAAGATTGTGCGATAGGTTTGAGCCGCCCCTTCGCGATCGCCTGTTTTCTGCTTTGCCTGAGCGAGTAAGACGGCATAATCGGTTTGCTCAGGATTTAGCTTCACTAACTGTTCTAAAGGAGCAATCGCCCCCTTGATATCTCCCATTTTTAGCCGTACCTCTAGTAACCCCCGTAGCGCGGCTGAATTTTGTGGCTCTCGCTGTACAACCAATTCGTAACCCTTAGCTTGAGCTTCCAAATCGGCTGACTTAGGCGAGGCCCCAAGCTGTGTTGGGGCAGAGGTGGCTTTTGCCGTGGGTTGATCGGCTTGGAAGATACTTCCTAATAAAGGAATCATGGAAACACCCACGAAGGCAAGTACTGCCAGCACCAAGACTACACTTATCCAAGGATTACGCTTTTGAGACACGAAACTTTTTTGAACTCTATAAGCCATTTTGACACTCACAGCGAACTGTGGGACGGAGATTTTGAAGAGATTTCTCCAGTCTTGAAATAAAAAGCCTGTGAAAATTTTGGCAGAATGGAGCCAGGATTTAATCAGGTGTAGGCGTTTTCCATTAAAGATTCCATAAACTTTGCGGATATACCCGTCATCTCACTGCATTCTGTACAATGAGCAGACTGATATAGAAGCTCTCTCTCGCGCATCGGCTTTTCGATTGCTTACATCTAAGGACTTGTTCCTTGGTAAACCATCGAATTGCAGGTTAGTGTTGAGAAAACGGATGCCCTTGATGTCAGCCAAACTCCCATGAGGGAATGTGTCTCCGCCGCTAGGAGGTTAGAGGTTATATGAGTCATATCGTGAATCGGTCTCCCGACTCACCCCAGTCCTCTGGTGCCCAGCCGCCAGAGGTATCCAGTGTGCAATTGCACGCGAGTGATCCGCAAATCAGCGATTCTTCAAATGCTACCAACCCAGATGATCTAGCTGACTCGACCGGAACCGTACCACTCGATGTCCAGCGACAACAACCAATTCCACCGCCCAGTGAACCTATGCAGTACCGAGCGATCGGACTGGTTAGGGGAAAGTATATGCCTTCTGCCGAACAATTGACGCGGGGCACATTACTGGCTACTGATGGAACTTTGATTGATGCTGTACTGCTGGGTCGAGTGATGAGCTTAGTCAAAAATCACTTAAATTTAGACCAAGCTCATCTCTGGGTTGTTTATCCCCGGTCAAGACAAGAAGATGGTAACTTACACGTTCAAATTGTTGGCGTGTGGGAACCAGAAAAACTCAATCAAACAACGTCAACGGTTGCGCCTGACTCTGAGTCAGCCTCGGAGAAACCAGAAGGAGAGACACCCTCAGATGTGTCTGAACCGGAGGTTTTACCAGTCCTCAATGACGGCTATTTTTCCATTCGCGGTGAGGTGATTTACCAGTCGCGGGAGGAGGAACAAGTAATTGTAAAAATTAAGCAGTCTCCTCGCAGAGAAACCGAGAAGATGAAGTTTTTCAAGTTAAAACTCAAGGGTTTTCTTGGAGAACGAGTCGTTGGTCACTTCTGGGACTTGCATATCCAATTGCAAGCTAGTGCCTTGGTTATTCAGGAGGCAAACGACATCGGTCTGCTGCCTGTGAAGAAGCGAATGGGACGAAAACCTTTCAACAACAAAGGCAGGCGTCCAGACTCCAGAAAAAGTACCTCAAACCAACGCCCAGTTCGCAAAGGAGAGCGTCCCGCAGCAACAGCAGCACCAACACCACCGAAACGCAAAGATCCACTCCCCAAACCCGTCAAGCGAGGCGAACCAGGGGGCGGCTCTTCTGGGAATCCCGCTTGAATTCCTTGAAGTAGAAAGTAGCTTCAATTAAAAATAAAAGCTTAAAAATTTTTAATTGAAGCGCGTTCTCTTTACTGAAAAGTCCGCCAATCTTGTGGTAAAAAGGAGCGATTCATCGGAATCGCTGCCACGGGTTCTGTAAGGCTAAATTCTCCTCTCTCAATCCATTGTTTTAATTCCAAGGCAACTTGTCGGGAGAGGTAGAGGCTAGCTAGAGGCGCAACGCGCACAGATTTACCATCAACCGTGATGCGACCTGTCTTCAATTGGGCATAACTGACTAAACCGAATGTCGGGCGGACGCGCCGGGGAATTGAGAAGTCTACAACGGGGACGACAATATCCCGGTCTTGAACAGCACAGTTGTTGACTACCTCTTCGTTCAAGACGGGCAACGGTATCCCAACCCCCAACATCAAAGACGAACCATAATTTTTGAAATAACAGCCCCGCACCCACTTTGGGTTCATTTGTTTGGCATCCCCAATTAATGCCAGAGTTGCAGAAGGTCCGACGGGGGTTCGGTTAGGAAGGCGTTTTTGTAAGGGAAAGTGTTGCGTGCCTTCCCAAGCAATATAGCCAATTCCGCCACCTAGGAAAATTTGCGTGCCAATTCCAATTAATTTGAGGTCTGGGTCATTAAGTAGGGGGGAAATGGCGCCAGGGTTCGAGTAAACAGCATTAGAAAGTCGGGGTTGTAGGGGACCAAGGTAGGTAAACAAAGGGCGATCGCCTCCATTCACGCCTACAATAAAATTTTGATAGAGGTTACGGGGATTAAATAAAAAAAATTGGTTAATAGTTTCACGAGTAATTGTCGTATCAAATGACCCTCTGGGATAGCAATCTGTTACTTGTCCAATTGCTCGTAAGTGTACCGATTTCCCCGCAATCAGGTCTTCAATGACATGACCTCCACCCCGCAATGCGGACTCTTCTGTGTCTGGACTATCCACGAGTCCCGTATAATCTACTTGCTGAGTTGCCCCTAGATACAAATCTACTGCGCCAAAACCGGCATAGGCGGGGACACCATCTAGCCAACATTTCCGAATCTTAATCGGTGGATCGGTGTGTCCGATGTTAATAATCGCTCCAGAAGACTCCATCGGCTCAAAAGTGCCAGTGGTAATTACGTCAACTTCTTTCGCCGTCTGAGTGACACCAACTTCTGCTACCCGTGCTTTTAGTTCCTCTACCGTCCACACCACCGCACACTGGCGACGAATTTTGTCGTTAATTTCCGCAAGGGTTCGCATAAGGGAATCTGAGGTCAGAGACTTTAAATTTTAGACTCTATATTTTAGACTTGGTTATCCTCCGAGCCTTCGTTTAAAAAATTGATTGTCGATCAAATCCCCCCAAACCCTTGATATTCAAGAGATTGGGGGGATTTATTTTTAAGACACCGTTTTAGTCTCGATTTGCATAAGCATGGGCGAGTTCCGGTTGATTTGCCAAGTCTGAGGATTTTGGCATGATGTCAAAAATGAGTTCGTAGGAAGCTTTGGGATTTTTTGAACGGAGAATTTGCAAATGCGCTTCAGCGTCATTGCGGCTAGATAAGCGGATAATCACTTGCGAGGGCAAATCCGGGAAAATACGAATAATGCTCCACGAATGCAATCGGTTATTATGCGTAACGAGACGCTCCTGATGATAAGTCATTATATTTTAGGGTTAGATAAAGTAGATGCAATCAGAATTTTAGCAGCGCTTACTCAACTATTCTGATTTGGAGTTATTACTTTTGTTAAGAG
>CADCTM010000879.1 GCA_902805485.1 uncultured Coleofasciculus sp.
GTTTGGTGCTACAGGATGAGACTTCATTACAACCGTTTATCAACCGCTGGTATGAACAGGGATTGTCTACTACCTGATTCCGGGTGAGATGACTTCTAACTTTTTCCGATTCTTTGGGAAAAATGACCACAGGCAGTAATACTCCCTGTTCATACCAGCGGTTGATAAACGGTTGTAATGAAGTCTCATCCTGTAGCACCAAACAATCGAGGTATTGCTTATGTTGTTCCACAAAGTTGAACAACTCCGGTTCGGAAGCCGTAAAGTGCAAAATATAGCGATCGCTACTCAAAAACTGACTCAACGATTGAGCCAATGCTTGAGAGCGCACAAACGTACAGATAGTTAGTTGGGGAGACAAAACAATAAATATTGAAAAAACAAACCAGCGAATGACGATGTAACATCACTCTGTCGAAGTATATTTTAACAATTTGTTCAGAAAATTCTTAAGACTTATTTAAACATTCTTGAATTGTAAGTAATTGTAATTGCTATGCCCTAGATTTCCCCGATCAAGAGCAATAATTGAGGCTGTACTGGTTAAACGCCTTAAAAGTTTTTTTTGTTAAGCTGTCTGGCTCTAAAACCGAGTTTTCAGTTTCAATCAGGACAAAGGGCTGACTCTCATCAGCAATCGATCCGATCCTTGATTTCAGCAAGAATGGTTCTATCCATGTCAACTCCCACTCTTAAGGAATTTACTCAAGCCATACCCGTTTGTTCACAAACGTCTGGTCTTGCTGCGGTGCTGGAGATTTTTTGCACTTCAGGGTGTGACGCAATTGTTGTCCTGAGCGAACAGCAACGACCATTAGGAGTGATTAACCTGCGACAAGTCTTGCCCTACCTAATGGCAAGCACTTCAGGAAAGGGGTCTGTCGCCACCACTGGTGAGGTAGACAAACCAATATCTCAGATAGAGCCGCCACTCATTGAAGCGGTGACAATTTTACCCGCGCATCTGAACTTAAGCCAATTTTGGGCATACCTACACTCCTCATCATCGCCAACAAGGGACTGGAGACTGAAGCAAGAAGATATCCCAAGCCTCACTTCTACACATTGGGCATTAGTAGACGAAGCAGAAACATTCCTCGGACTACTAAACAGTTCGCAAGTCTTAAAATCCTTAGCCTCAAAATTCACCGCCACCGATAGAACCCCAGTACAGGAATCACTAATAAGCCAGCTCAATCCTTTAGTGCAACTGTTGGAACAACTGCCCTTACCCCTGAGTTTACAAACCGCAACTGGGGAAATTTTGGCTCAAAACCAGACCTGGCAGACTCAGATTGGAACATTGCCTGACGTAGACAAAAGCTGGAGTACAACTGCTTCTCAATTAGATATCGGTGTTGAGTCCGCCTCAATATACCACTCAAGCACCGACTCGGAAAACTTTGAAACCCTAACGCACACAGCACTCCAGACAAGTAGCACCACAGAACTTTATTCAGCAACAGCATCGCCCTGTAGGGCGATGCTAGAAGAAGTGGAGATAACGCACTCTGCGCTTGGCAGCAGCGCAACGCTCTCGGAGCGACACAGCAGCACAACACTCTCGCCATTAACCATTCCCCAGATCACCCCATTACGGTACAAGTCTTCAAGTCGAGCGGCAACTCAACACTACTGCGCCCTGGACACACCTCACATGGCGGCAGCCGTCTCTAAACGGCGAGTGATATTGTCCGGTCTCTCGGAGCTTAAAACCCAGGATGACGAGGTATCCCCAACACCACTGCCAACTTCAGAAACGCTACAAAACAGCCAAAATCGCAGCTTCTCATGCGTGAGAATTCCCCTGCCACCGTCATTTGTCCGACCGCATGAAGCATGGGAAACGCTTGATGCTTCCCCAGAACTCTTACTAGTGCTGGCTCAAGACATCACAGAGCAGCAGCAAGTGGCAAAAGAACTCGCCGCCAAAAATGCAGATTTAGTCCAACTTAACCGCCTCAAAGATGAATTTTTAGCTTGTATTAGCCACGAACTTAAAACACCTCTCACCGCTGTTTTAGGCTTGTCCTCGCTGCTAAAAGACCAAACCCTCGGCGCACTCAACGAACGTCAAACCCGCTATGCGCGGTTAATTTACCACAGTGGGCGTCAGTTGATGGCGGTGGTCAATGATATTCTCGATTTGACACGTATGGAAACCGGTCAGCTAGAACTGACACTAGAACCGGTGCAAATACAGTCAGTATGCGATCGCGCATACTCCCAAGCGCAACAACGACCGTCCGAGAAAAACCAACAAGAAGAAGAAGAAACTTTTCCCCAAATCAAATTCACCCTAGAAATTGAACCGGGTTTAGAACTGCTTGTTGCCGACGAGTTGCGCTTGCGTCAAATGCTGATGCATCTGCTCTCCAATGCCCTCAAATTTACCGACTCAAAGGATGAAATTGGCTTGAAGGTCAATCGATGGGAAGGCTGGATTGCCTTTACAGTCTGGGATAAAGGTATTGGCATTCCCGCAGAAAAGCAGCACTTGATCTTTCAGAAATTCCAACAGCTCGAAAAACCCCTCACTCGTCGCTATGAGGGAACCGGTTTAGGACTTGCCTTAACTCAACGCCTTGCTCGCTTGCACGGTGGAGACATTTCCTTTATTTCTAAACCCGGTGTTGGCAGCCAGTTTACCTTACTCCTGCCGCCGGCACCGCCCCACAAAAGCAAGGACGCCGAGGAAATCTCCCAATCTCCATCGCCCCCAACTCCCCCCGCAGGCGCCAAGTTTTCTAATCCCCAAGCGCCAAAACGTAACCGCTTGGTCTTACTTGTTGAAACAGTACCTCAATATTTAGAAGACTTAACGCAACAGCTTAATAATCTCGCTTATCGAGTCGTGATTGCCCGCTCAGGTACAGAGGCGATCGAAAAAGCCCGCAGCTTGCAACCTTGTGCCGTGCTACTTAATCCCCTCCTGCCGCAGTTGTCTGGTTGGGATGTGTTGACGCTCCTCAAGTCCGATGCTCAAACCCGCCACATCCCGGCAATTGTGACGGCAACCCAGGCGGAAAAAAAGCAGGCTTATCACAACAAAGCGGATGGTTTTTTGAGCCTACCGGTACAAGAGCAAGCTTTATTACAAAGCTTAACGAGTTTAGGCGATCGCTCCCTTGCTCCCACCAAGCGCAACTTGACGATTTTGCACCTGAGTCCTGAGTTGGATGATGCACCTGCCGACTCGTCTGTCTTGAGTTCTGAGTTAACTGCCGTACTCAATAATCAAAACTCGGAACTGAGTTACCGAGTGCTGGAAGCTGATGATTTAGATCAAGCGGAATTACTTGTCCGTGTTTGGCATCCCGATGTCGTCTTACTTGATAGTTCCAGAGTCGCCGATCCGTTTGCCTACTTGGAGCAATTCTCATCCTATCCAGACTTGACAGCGCTGCCACTTGTCACCCTGGATCGGCAAACAACCGCTGCCGCCAATCAAGTTACCGGTCTGACGGTATATCCTTGTTTAGCCTCCGATAATCCTTGTCGAATTACGGCGTTGATGCAGGTCTTACAAGTGGCATCTGGGATGAGTCGCCAGCCGAGCATTTTGGTAATGGACATTGGACAAGACCGGAACGATAGCGACCATCGTTTCAAGACGGTAGGGGACAACAGCGAACACTCACCCAGGCAAAATTTCCATCACGCTACCGGTTCGACTTCTGATGCCTCGTGGTTTCAAGCGTTGATTCAGTACTTAGAAACTGCTGGGTTTAGCAGTATCGTTTCTTGTGCTTGGACAGACGTACACCGTCAACTTGAAGATCAAAGTGTTGACCTCCTGCTCCTACGTTTACGGGATACTAGCAACCCCGAAGCGCTCTTGCAAGGGCTAAGTTCCTTGAGTGAGCTGCCAACGCGACCGCCAATTCTTTTACTCGATCATCGCCTTGAGGATGAAGTAAAAAATTGCAAAGGTCAGTTGACTTCTGAGCTGGAGTCACTGCTGTTGAACGTTGCCACCCAAGTTCTTTCCAATTCTCACTCGATGAGCCAGTTATTGCACCAAATCAATCAGACGTTAACTGAGAATTAAGCTCTTGACAGAGATTGTAGCAATGTGGTGTAAGCTTTTTCGTACTCGGTGTTTAGGATCTATACGTTTGGTATCCAAGAGGCAGGGGATGCCACCTGGGAAGTCGCTTCCAACTTCAGGCAAACTTGAGATAAGCTTGTTGCTCCTAGCATCGCACTAGCTGACTTGAGGGTATGTGCCACCCCTTGTCTCACTGCTACGTCTCCTTGGGAGAGGTATAGCTGAAATCTAGAGCAATAACTTTTTCAGGATTAATCGCTTAAATCAGAATGATTTGATCAGTTGTATTCAAAAGAACTATTTTATCAAAACCGATTTAACGAGCCGCTTTATACAATAAAAATCCACCTGCTGCCAAACCAAAGCCATCTGGCAACCAACCGGCTAGTACAGGTGTGAGAACACCAGACAAACCCAACGCCTCGGTGATAAATACTAGTAAGTAATAGGTAAAAATAATTACGACACTAATACCAAAGCTGGTTGCTTTACCTGTGCGCTGAGGTTGAATTCCTAGAACTGCACCTACTAACCCAAAAACCAAGCAAACAAAAGGAAACGCTAATTTTTGTTGAATTCTTAGATTAAGCCTCCGGACTTTTTTGGTATCTCCAGTAACTCGAATAACCTCTCTATATTCTCTAATTTGGGCTATATTCATCTGAGCTGAATCTTTTTCTCTTCCGACCAAATCAAGGGGAGTTTTAGGAAGTTTCAGTTGTTGATTTTCAAAGCGTAGGATGTTGCGATAAGAGGCGTCGGGAGAAATGACATAAATCGTGCCGTTGAAAAAATCCCAAGTACTTTCACCGGGGTTCCAAATCGCTGATTCAGCCGTTACAATTTGGTTAAGACCTTGCTGCGACCAATCGAGAATAGTTAATCCTTTCATTCGCTCACCATCAAATTGGTTAGCATAAAATAAGCGCTTCATTGCCTTAATTTTTTGACCATCTGGTTGGGTGACTTCCCCGTATTCTGGATAGAAAATATTGCTTTCCTGAAAAGATGGCTTGTCTTCTTTTAAGGCTTTTTGCATAGTAATCGCTGCTTGATAGTTGGCAGCAGGGACAACTTTTTCGTTGAATAAAAAAGTCATTGCCGTAACTACTAAGCTTAAAACAACAGCAGGTATGACCATCCGATAAACACTCACACCACAACTTCGTAAAGCAATCAACTCACTATCACTGCTAAGACGAGAGTATGTCATCATTGCTGCTAAGAGCGTAGACATGGGAAAGGCGTAAGCAATAAACTGCGGCATCTGCAAGCTCAGAACTTGGATGGCGATCTGCATCGGTAGTCCTGCCTCAGTGATTTTTCTTACTAAATCAAATAAGGCACCAATGGCAACTCCGACGGAAGAAAAAGCACCAACGCCGAACAGAAAGGGCGGAATTAATTCACTGACAAGATACCGATCCATGACCGATAAGCCGAGAATTGAGGAAATGGGAGATAGAGATTTACCAAAGGTCATTACAATTAGTTATTGATTATTTGTTATTGGTGAGTTGGAAAGAGCATGGACTAAAAGTTTTACCCTCGAAGTCCATAAATTCGGGGATAAGGTTTGAGTAATGTTTTCGCTTGATAGACATAAAAAACTTCTGTAACTGCCCCACCGCGTCGAATTGGTACTGTTCCAATTTCCTCTAAACTGCTGAAATAGCCTCGAAATTCTGCTGTTAGTTCTTTTTTTTGCTGGAAGCGAGAAATTGTAACATATAGCGCATCTTTTCCTAACCATTGATTAGGACGCGACCAGAAAGCAAAGCCACGCATATCCAGAGTAAAGCAAGTAATGGGTTTGTGAAAAGTTGGCATCAAAGCCATGCCAATTGACCCTCCCAAATAATAACCATTAGTAAATATAAAGCGAGAGTTCTCTAAAGCGGTACTTAAAACCGGAGATTCAACAAAACCACGCCGTAGTTGTTGAATATCAATCAACTCTGTAGATGGGTCGTCTTTGGGAGGTACAAACCCTCCGAGTAAGGCGTATTGGCTGGGTTTTTGGAGTGTGCCTGTTGTGACATGAAGTAATGCCAATAATAAAGCTGTGCCGATGACAATTGTTGAACCGTTTAGCCATCGCTTTACCCAGCGGTGCGATCGCTTTTGCCAACTTGTTGCCTGTTGCCCTAACAATAACGTTATCCCCCAAAATCCTGGCATCGGCCAAGCTGGTAAAACTTGCTGATATCCAGCGATGAATGTAAATCCGAAAATTATGGGTAAAGACACTGATAAAATCAATAACTGCTTTTGCTTAAAAATCTCTTCCGTTGTTGGTAATTTTTTCGAGAAAACTTTCGCGATCGCTTTTCTCACTGGCTGCAAACTCACCCACCAAAGCGGAAATCCTAAAGTCGGAAATAAATAAGCAACTTGCACAAAAAAGATGGCGACAACATTCAGGACATTATAACTGCGTCTTGGCACTCCACGCTCTGATTGAAAACGCAAAGATACCCAATTATTCTGCATATTCCAGAACCAAAGCGGGAAGATTGTGAATATAAATAAACCTAACCCTAGCCATGACCAAGGGGAACGAAATACACAGCGATGCGGCGGACTTATTAAACAAAAAATTACTAAACCTAAGCCTAAAACAAAGCCATGATATTTACCCAAACAAGATAAACCAACCAGAATACTGAGAATAGCTAATCGGTAACTGGGGCGGTAGGAAAGAGAATTAGATGGCTCAGACGGTTGAGATTGCCCAAAAAACTCACAAGTAGCACAGTATAAACTGGCTGACCAAAAAAACATTAATGGACTATCAGGCAAGGTGAGGATGCCAAAAGCAATGAGAAAAATTGGACTGATAGAAGCGATCGCTAAAGTCAATCTCGCCGCTTTTTTCGAGAAGAGTTTAGCACTAGTTAGGTACAGCAGCAACAAACTACCCGTATGTAAAATCAGCGTTCCCAGGCGAATTGTAAATTGAGATAC
>CADCTM010000880.1 GCA_902805485.1 uncultured Coleofasciculus sp.
GGAGTTAACCAACCAGAAGTTCATCCCCAACCCCTTTAGCGATGAGCCTGGGCAACGCCTTTACAAAACTGGCGACTTAGCCCGCTACCTAAGCGACGGCAACATTGAGTTTCTCGGTCGCCTTGACCATCAGGTAAAGATTCGCGGCTTCCGCATCGAACTGGGCGAACTTGAGTCAACACTCTTGCAACACCCCAGCGTGCGAGAAACCGCAGTCATAGCCAGAGAAGACATCCCCGGCGACAAACGTCTAGTAGCGTACATCGTACCTAACCCAGAGCAGACACCCACTATCGATGAACTGCGCCGCTTCCTCAAGCAGAAACTGCCCGACTACATGGTGCCTGGAGCCTTTGTCCTACTAGACACCCTGCCCCTAACCCCTAACGGCAAAGTAGACCGCCGCGCTCTACCAGCGCCTGACCAGTCACGACCCGACCAGTCAGTCACGTTTGTGGCTCCTCGCACCCCTATCGAGCAGCAGCTAGCTGACATCTGGGCTGAAGTCCTAAGACTGGAGCAGGTCGGCGTCCATGACAACTTTTTTGAATTGGGGGGACATTCTCTGCTGGCTACCCAAGTTATTTCTCGCTTGCGCCAAGCCTTCGGAGTGGAACTCCCCGTGCGTACCTTATTTGAAGCACCTACCGTGGCTGACTTAGGCGCTCGCCTTGAGACAGTTCGTTGGGCAGTGCAAGAGTTGCAGGCTCATGAGAGCGACACAATGGGTGATTATGAAGAGGGAGAATTATGAAAACGATTGACGAGTTTTTGTCTGAGCTTCGCCATCTAGACGTGAAGCTATGGAACGAAGGCGATCGCTTACGTTATAAAGCTCCCAAAGAAACACTGACACCCGCCCTGCTGCAAGAGCTAAAAGAGCGCAAAGCAGAAATCCTCGCATTTCTGCACAAGGCTAATGCTGCCACCAGTTCCAATCTTTCCCCCATATTGCCTGTCCCAAGGGACGGAAACCTCGCCCTCTCCTTTGCTCAAGCTAGACTCTGGTTACTCGCTCAATTGGAACCAGACAGTCCTGCCTATAACATTCCTGCTGCCTTTCGCTTAACCGGTCTACTCAACGTGACCGCACTCTCGCAGAGCCTGAGTGAAATTGTCCGACGCCATGAAGTCCTCAGAACCACTTTTCCATCTGTGGATGGGCAACCCAAGCAAGTCATCTCCCTACATACAGCTTTAACACTGCCAGTAATAGACCTGAGGGAACTTCCTCCAGACCAAGGGCTTTCTGAAGCTCAACGCCTTGCCACCGAGGAGGCTCAACAACCCTTCAACCTAGCTACTGGGCCATTGTTTCGCGTCCAACTTCTGCGCCTGGAAGAAGCGGAACATATGCTGCTCGTGACCATGCACCACATTGTTTACGACGGCTGGTCTTACGATATTTTCTTACGGGAAGTGGCAGCGCTCTACGACGCCTTCTCCAGTGGCAAGCCCTCACCCCTCCCCGAACTGCCCATCCAATATGCTGATTTTGCCCACTGGCAGCGTGAGTGGCTACAGGGTGAAGTCCTAGAGTCTCAGCGGGACTACTGGAAACAGCAGCTAAATGGCAAGCTCCCGGTACTACAACTGCCCACTGACTACCCGCGCCCACCAGTTCAAACCTATCAGGGTGGGTACCAATCTCTGGATCTACCAAAAAACCTAACCAAGGCACTCAAAGACCTGAGCCAGCAGGAGCGCGGCACTCTGTTCATGACCCTGTTAGCAGCATTCCAGACATTCCTCTACCGCTATACCGGGCAAGAAGACATTATCGTAGGCACTCCCATCGCCGGTCGCAACCAAGTGGAAGCCGAGGGTCTGATTGGATTTTTTGTTAATACCCTAGCCCTGCGTACCTACCTCGGTGGCAACCCAAGTTTCCAAGAACTGCTAGGTCGAGTGCGCGAGGTCGCTTTAGGAGCCTATGCCCACCAAGACCTACCCTTTGAAAAGCTCGTAGAAGAACTACATCGCGAACGAGACCGAAGTCGCACGCCGCTGTTCCAGGTGATGTTCGTTCTACAGAACACTCCAAACTCAGCCTTGGAGTTACCAGGTCTGACCGTCAACTCCCTGAATATTGACAGTGGAACGGCGAAATTCGATCTAACTCTATTCATAATGGAGACGCCGCAAGGACTCAGAGCCTCGTTGGAATACAACACCGACCTCTTCAACGCCGCCACCATTACTCGGATGCTGGGGAATTTCCAGACCTTACTGGAAGGCATTGTCGCCAACCCTCAACAGCGTCTGTCAGACTTACCACTGTTGACAGCAGCCGAACAACATCAGTTGCTGGTGGAGTGGAATAACACCCGAACAGATTACCCAAGTAACACCTGTATCCATCAGTTATTTGAAGCCCAAGCCGAGCAAACTCCTAACGCTGTTGCCGCAGTCTTTGGAAGCGAGCAACTTACTTACCGAGAGCTAAATCACCGTGCCAATCAATTAGCACACCACCTGCAAAGGCTAGGGGTAGGAGCAGAGATATGCGTAGGGATTTGTGTAGAGCGATCGCTAGATATATTAGTAGGACTCCTAGGCATCCTCAAAGCGGGTGCAGCCTACTTACCACTAGACCCGGCATATCCGCAAGAGCGTCTCACCTTCATGCTGGAGGATGCCCAAGTCCCAGTCCTATTGACCCAACAGCCGCAGGTTGAGAAACTTCCCTCACATCGAGCCAAAGTAGTCTGCCTAGACACTGACTGGGACGCCATTAACCGAGAGAGCCAGGAAAACCCCATCTTCAGCGTGACGGCTGACAACCTAGCCTATGTAATGTATACCTCCGGTTCTACAGGCAGGCCCAAAGGTGTTAGCGTCATCCATCGAGGTGTAGTGCGGTTAGTCAAAGGAGCCAACTATGCCAACCTAGCAGCAGAAGAAGTCTTCCTACAGCTCGCTCCCATCTCCTTCGACGCCTCAACGTTGGAAATTTGGGGCAGCCTACTTAACGGTGCGCGGCTAGTGATATTTCCCCCCCATACGCCATCCTTGGAAGAGTTGGGACAAGTTATCCAGCAATACCAAATCACAACTCTGTGGCTCACAGCGGGTCTGTTTCACCTAATGGTGGATGAGCGACTGGAGGATTTAAAGCCCTTGCGTCAACTCTTGGCTGGTGGTGATGTTTTATCTGTTCCCCATGTCCAGAAATTTATCCAAAAAATAGGAGACTGTAAGCTAATCAACGGTTATGGTCCAACAGAGAACACGACCTTCACCTGCTGCTACCCAATAACAGAGCCTGACCAACTTGGTAACTCCGTCCCCATCGGACGCCCCATTACCAATACCCAGGTTTATCTGTTGGATAGCCACCTACAGCCTGTCCCCATCGGAGTTCCCGGCGAGTTGTACATCGGCGGCGACGGTTTAGCCCGAGGCTACCTCAACCGCCCAGACTTGACCGAAGAAAAATTTCTCCAAAACCCTTTTAGTGATGAACCAGGAACACGCCTCTATAAAACCAATGACCTAGCCCGTTACCTCCCCAATGGCAACATCGAGTTTCTCGGTCGCATCGATAATCAGGTGAAGGTTCGCGGCTTTCGCATCGAACTGGGAGAAATTGAAGCGGTGCTGGCACAACACCCTAGTGTGAAAGAAGCCGTAGTCACAGCTAGAAAAGATATCTCCGGCAACAAAAGCTTAGTAGCCTACATCGTTTCCCACCAAGAGCAAGCATCCACAATCGATGAACTGCGCCGCTTCCTCAAGCAGAAACTGCCCGACTATATGGTGCCTGGAGCTTTCGTAGTTCTAGAGGCTTTGCCCCTGACTCCCAACGGCAAAGTAGACCGCCGCGCCCTACCAGCACCCGACCAAATCAGGAAAGAGCCAGAAGAAACGTTTGTAGCTCCCCGCAATGAATTAGAACTCCAGCTCACACAGATTTGGGAAAAAGTTTTAGGTGTCCACCCCATCAGCGTGAAAGACAACTTTTTTGACTTGGGAGGACACTCCATGTTGGCTGCACGTCTATTCGCACAAATCGAGAAGAAATTGGGCATAAATCTCCCTCTGGCTAACCTCTTCCAAGCACCAACTATTGAGGAACTAGCCAGGATTTTCAGCCAAGAAGACCATAGCTCAGAACAGAAGAAATCAACAATGCAGCTTGAGAGTGCATCTAACCTTCTGAATCAGTCTGGAACGGCATCGCCTTGTTCCTCACTGATAGTGATTCAACCTAAGGGTTCCAAACCGCCTCTGTTCTGTATCCATGTGCTTGGCAGAGGTCTCAAATTCTACCGCCCTTTGGCAAATCATTTGGGTTCAGAACAACCCCTGTATGGACTAGCCGCACAAATTATGGATAAAAAATATGCTCCCCCCAATCGGGTTGAGGACTTAGCCGCTCACTATATAAAAGAAATGCGGATTCTTCAGCCCGAGGGGCCTTATTTTCTGGCTGGCGTATCTTTTGGGGGCAGTGTAGCCTTCGAGATGGCTCAACAGCTAGTCGCGCAAGGTCAAAAGGTAGCTCTACTAGCCTTGTTGGATACATACGCTTCAGAGACAGTCAATCAAATATCAAGCGGTGAGCGGTTCTCTGCTCACTGGAATAAGTTTTTACAACTCGGACCAACGTATGTTTTAAAGAAGGCAAAGGATAACGTGAAGGGAAAAATCCAAAAGTTCAACCACAAGCTCAATCATAGCCTTAACAAGATTGGCTGCAAACTTTACCTGGGTATCGGACGACCTTTATCTAACAATCTTCAAGACTTCACTTTTCAACAGGAAAACATTCAGGCATCAAGAAACTATGTACCGCAAGTCTACCCTGGTCGAGTAGCCCTCTTCCGGTCTAGAGATCAGATTATTGATGTAGATGTAAGCTCTTGCCGTGATCCTCAATTGGGCTGGGGCAAACTTGCTGCTGGAGGATTAGAGTGCCATGAGGTTCCTGGTACCCACCTTGGTATGTTACAAGAACCTCATGTACAGGTGCTAGCCGAAAAATTGACAGCTTGCTTAGATAAGGCTCAGGCGGAAACTCATTTGTGATCTGCCGCTTACTGTTGAAATCACTGTTGGAATAGACGATAGATACATCCATGCTTATGGGGGTTAAGTATAGAGTTCTCCAAATCGCAGAATCGTCAATCCTTTGGAGGAGCATGTGTCTATCGTTTGTTAGTCGATCTGCGTAGCCATCCCTAATGTACAAGAAACATTCCCAGAGAGTGAATCTGCTGCCAGAGCCAGCGAAATGTTTTTAGGGAGCGGTTGCCCACGACGAACTTGAGAATGCCAGGCAACTTCGTATTTACGACTGGAAAGAGCCAGACTTTGTTTTTTATCCCCAACAAAGGTTTGGAGTTCATCAATTTGAGCCGTCTCTGGAATCCCATAATTTTCTTCCGGGAGGGCGGCTTCTGCTTGGCGGACCCAGTTAATGACGCTGTTATGGTTGATGCCCGTCACCCGCTCAATGCCGCGAACGCCCATACCATTGAGAGACATCTTGACGCATAGATCTTTGACCTCCGCACTAAAGAATAAGCGGCGATTGGTTCTCCCAGAATTGGCGATCGCAGTCTCGACAGAGATCGCTTTGCTTACCGTGGCGATGTCCGTTTTTTACTGCTTTGTCACTGGCGCAGAAATGGCACTTTATGGCTCAGTTTCAAATCATTTATTATGCAACACCAATTTTAGAATTATCTGCCACTAATATTTCAGAATTATCTGCCACTAATATTTCAGAATTATTTGTCACTCTGCACTGTGCCATTCCGGTGTCATCAATCCTGTCATCATTTTGTGGTACTATGTCATCAACTCTCCTGATGAGTCACAATTATGCCCAATCGCTTATTGTCAGTGCGTATCCCTCCAGAGTTAGAGGAAGCAATAGAGCAAAAAGCCACCTTTATGGGGTGGACTAAATCTCAGGTGGTAATTGACTTGTTGGCAAACGGTTTAGCTCTCGAAGAAAGGCGCGATGATGGCATGAAGCACCAGTCCCTCAATTTAGGGCAGTCCGAAACTGACAAGACAAATCAGAAGGACTCTGCTGAACTCAACTCGTTGTGGAGCGAGTTAGAGGCTCTCAAGCAACAAATGGCTCAACTCCACGCCAGACACCTTCAATGTGAGGCAACACGAGAGCGCCTTGCGGTTTTAGAAGCTAGCTTATTAGGGGGCACTACCCGCTCAAATTGACATTCAAGCCTAGGGCAGCCAAGCCTTCACCAGGAGAATCGGTATGAATTTGGACAACTTGCTTTTGAGGCTGCAATCGCTTAGAGAGCGCGTTGGCGAAATGCAGGCTGATTGTAGTGAAGCGCTTCCTCAAGCCTACCTGCCGGAATTGACGGTAACAGCCGTTGCTGAAGTTGGCACGGCGTTGAGAGAATTACAATCCGAGCTACAGGGAGTATGCGATCGCTGGCAACTAGCAACCAGTACTCTCAATAGCATAATTTACGACTGGGATATAGCCAGACGCACCATTGACAGAACTCAGGGTTTGTTTGATGTTTTAGGCTATCGTCCTGAAGAAGTACTCCCAACACCCGATTGGTGGACTTCGTGCATCCATCCCGATGATAAAGAGCGTGTTCGTAACGAGCTAAGAGACGCCCTGGCAACCCAAACCGAATTCGCCGCCGAATATCGAATTCTTAACAAACACGGGTCATATCAATATGTCTGGGATAGAGGACTAATTCTTAGAAATGCGAGTGGTAAGGCAGTGCGCGTTGTCGGTAGCACGCTCGACATTACCGAACGAAAACTTGCAGAGGTGGCACGACACAAGAGCCAAGAGCTTTTACGTACCGTTGTTACAAATGCACCCGTTGTTTTGTACGTTCTTGACAAAGAAGGCGTGTTCACCCTTTCTGAAGGAAAAGGACTGGAGGGTTTGGGAATAAAGCCAGGTCAATCGGTTGGACAGTCCGTTTTTGAAGTCTATCGGGACTACCCTGAAGTGGGGGAAAACATCCGTCGTGCCTTAGCTGGTACACAAGTCACCTGGATTTCCCA
>CADCTM010000881.1 GCA_902805485.1 uncultured Coleofasciculus sp.
TTATGCAGTATTTTAGGCGATTGCTTATTTCCACCACCGATAAGCCCAATCTCCTTGATACGCTGGATATAAGTAAGGATATCGTTAGCGAAAATGTCCCAATTCGTCCAAGGTGAAACAATAGCCGCCATCGCAACTGCAGTTGTCCCGCAACAAGGTAGTGTGGGAATTGTGCGACTATCAGGAACATATGCGATCGCAATTGCTCATTCCCTATTCCACGCACCAGGGCATCAAGCTTGGGAAACTCACCGCATTCTCTACGGCTACATCCGCCATCCCCAAACCCAGCAACTCGTCGATGAAGCCCTACTTCTAATCATGCAATCCCCGCGCTCCTTCACCCGTGAAGATGTCGTAGAATTCCATTGTCATGGCGGCATTATGCCCGTACAGCAGGTGTTGCAGTTGTGTTTGGAAGCCGGCGCGAGATTAGCGCAACCCGGAGAATTTACCCTACGTGCCTTCTTAAATGGACGCCTAGATTTAACCCAAGCCGAAAGCATAGCTGATTTAGTTGGCTCTCGCTCACCCGCCGCCGCCCAAGCAGCACTCGTCGGGTTGCAAGGAAAGCTTGCCGTACCAATTCGCCAACTCAGATCCACCTGTTTAGATATTTTGGCAGAAATTGAAGCCCGCATTGATTTTGAGGAAGATTTGCCGCCGTTGGATGAAGCTGCCGTTATCGCCCAACTAAGCCAAGTATTAGCAGAAGTCAGCAGTATTCTAGCCACCGCAGATCGAGGAGAATTGCTTCGTAGTGGCTTAAAAGTCGCGATTGTCGGGCGTCCGAACGTGGGAAAATCGAGTTTATTAAATGCTTGGAGTAAAAGCGATCGCGCAATTGTCACCGACTTACCCGGCACGACACGCGATGTTGTTGAATCACAGTTAGTCGTGGGTGGAATACCCGTACAGGTTTTGGACACTGCCGGGATTCGAGAAACATCTGACCAAGTAGAGATAATTGGAGTAGAGCGATCGCATCGTGCCGCCCAAAGCGCTGACTTAATCTTACTCACCATCGACGCTTCAACAGGATGGACTGCCGCTGATGGCGCAATTTACGAGCAAGTGCAACATCGTCCCCTAATTTTGGTCGCCAACAAAATTGACCTCGCCCCAACGAGTAACATCTCTTGCCCTAACGATATCCATCATATTATTAAAACCGCCGCCGCCCGAAACCTTGGTATTGACGCCCTGGAAAAGGCAATTCTTGAGGCAGTCAACGCGGGTAATTTAAAAGCCGCTGATTTAGATTTTGCGATTAATCAACGACAAGCAGCAGCATTAACTCGTGCAAAAACCGGACTTCAACAAGTACAAGAGACAATTGCCCAACAGTTACCTTTAGATTTTTGGACAATTGACCTCAGAGGAGCAATTCAAGCCTTGGGAGAAATCACTGGAGAGGACATTACGGAATCTGTGCTTGACCGAATTTTTAGTCGTTTTTGCATTGGGAAGTAGGTAATATCAAGGACTATTGTGCTAAGTCCTAATTTAGGAAAACGCAAAACATTGTAGAGAGACTTTCCAGCGGAACGTCTCTACGATTTGGAGATCCAAATCATTTTTCATTAACAATTCTGACTTTAGCTCAACGATTTGTGAGAAAATAGTTTTAACTTTTCTTAACAAGTTAACAATTTGATAAAAATTCCCCAGAGTCATTGGCAGGCAAAGAAATGGCTATAGACTATCCAGATATAGATATCGCACCGTTAATTGACCATGCCTTGCTCAATCCTGATGCCACACCTGAGCAAGTCGAAAAGTGTTGCCAAGAAGCCGACCGCTATCAGTTTGCCACAGTATGTGTCTACCCCGTTTATGTAAAGCAAGCTGCGGAACTGCTGCACAACAAAAACCCAAAAGTTTGTACAGTGATTGGGTTCCCTACCGGGGCAACAACACCTGCCAGCAAGCTCTACGAAGCCCAGGAAGCAGTGGACAATGGGGCAGACGAGCTGGATGTCGTTCTTCACATCGGAGGGTTGAAAGCGGGCAGAACAGACGAACTTTATCGAGAAATTGCCCAGATTTGTGACGAAACAGGTCAAGTTGTCAAAGTAATTTTGGAAACTGCCCTGCTGACAGATGCAGAAAAACGAGTGGCTGCGGAAATATGTATGGATGCTGGGGCACAATTTCTGAAAACCAGCACTGGTTGGCAAGGAGGAGTAACAGTGGCAGATATTCGACTTTTGAAAAACCTTACACAAGGACAAATTGGCATTAAAGCCTCCGGCGGGATACGTACCCTTGAGCAAGCTTTTGATTTAGTCATCGCTGGAGCCACAAGGCTAGGGACATCTCGCGGTCCGGCATTACTCCGGCAGCGCGATACGCTGGAAATGGGGAATGAGGAATAGAGAATGGTTTTAGAGATTACTACCAAGGGAATAGAGACAAATAGAAAGCTCTAAAATTCCCCATTTCCAATTCCCCATTTCCAATTCCCCATTTCCCATGAGCCGAACTTACAACGCCACTGGAATCAATCTTAAAAGTATGCCGCTCGGTGAAGCGGATAAATTGGTCACAATTTTAACAAGGGAGTTTGGTCTAATTCGAGCCGTGGCACCGGGGGCGCGTAAGCAAAAATCAAAATTGGGGGGGAGAAGTGGCTTATTTGTCGTAAATGAACTTCAGCTAGCAAAAGGGCGATCGCTTGATAAAATTACCCAAGCTGAAACCCTGGAATCTTATCCAGGATTAAGTAAAGATTTAGGTAAGCTTGCTGCCAGTCAGTATTTAGCAGAAGTGGTTCTTTGCCATGCTCTAAGCGAGCAACCCCAAGAGGAACTTTACGCGCTGCTCAACGAACATCTCCGGCGTCTAGAGCAGTTGCCCAAAGCCTCTAACCCGTACGCTGAAACGTCTTCTGTCCTCGCCCACTTATCCCAAGGCGTCTTTCATCTGCTAGCTTTGGCAGGCGTTGCGCCTCAAGTTCAAGCCTGTTGCATCACCCAGGACTCGATCACACCGGATTTTTCTAACCCAGACTGGCGTGTTGGTTTTAGTGTTGAAGCAGGTGGTACGGTCAGTTTAACCGAACATAAATCTACTATTCGGACACCGCCCCGTCCCTTGATGACAAAAGGAGGAATTATTACTCAGACAACAAGTAGTCACCAAACTGAAACCGAGACGATGCCACCACCACGGCTAAACACAAAACTCGATGCGACTGAGTTAACCGTGCTGCAACAATTAGCAGGAGCAGAGTTACCCAACCAGTCACCGGATAAATCTCTCTTTGACGTGGATGCCGTTTGGGTAAAAGTTGAGCGAATCTTACGGGATTATTCTCAATATCACTTTGGGCGGTCGATTCGCTCGGCGGTTTTAATTGATGCGTTGTCTGGTCCAGACTTCTAAAATTTATAGACCAAGCAATCTTTTAATTCGTAATTTCAGTGTAATTTATCACATAAAAAGCGAGAATGCGATTATCTGACTCGGAACGAGTAACACCAAATCTTCCTGATCGATCTGAATTGATGGCAGAGGATAGCGCCCATGAAGCCCAAGGTTCCCAACCAGAGGGAGGTGAGGAAACAGCCCATTCATCAAAACTAGGGTTTGCCCCTGTCCTAAAAAACCGCAACTTCCTGGCTTTATGGAGCGGTCAAGTCTTCTCTCAACTGGCAGACAAGGTTTATCTAGTATTAATGATTGCCTTGATTGCCAGTCGCTTCCAGGATACCAATCAGACCATCAGTGGTTGGGTATCGGTACTAATGATTGCCTTCACCATCCCAGCCGTGCTATTTGGTTCGGTGGCGGGGGTTTTTGTAGACCGTTGGTCAAAAAAAGCGGTACTGGTATCAACAAACATCCTGCGCGGCATTCTGGTTTTAGCCGTGCCGACTTTATTGTGGATCACTCAAGGCTGGAAGTCTTTTTATGACTTGCCTGTAGGGTTCTATGTTTTGTTGGGAATAACCTTTTTGGTTTCCACACTGACACAGTTTTTTGCCCCCGCTGAACAAGCAGTAATTCCGCTAATTGTCAATCCCCAAAACCTGCTGTCGGCAAACTCTCTGTATACAACAACGATGATGGCATCGTTAATTATTGGGTTTGCCGTAGGTGAACCAGTGTTAGCCCTTGCCGATACGTTAGTGCGTCAACTGGTTAGTGGCTGGGACTTCGGCAAAGAATTGGTAGTAGGAGGCTTTTATGTGATCGCCGGCTTTCTACTGTTACTTTTAAAAACGGGTGAAAACAGAGAAACCCCAGAAGGCGAACCGCCTCACGTCTGGCAAGATATCCGAGAGGGATTGAGTTATGTGAAGCATCATCGGCCTATCCGCAATGCTTTAATTCAACTGGTGATTTTGTTTTCTGTCTTTGCGGCGATATCCGTGCTAGCCGTTCGTTTGGCGGAAACGCTGCCGGGCATGAAGGCGTCTCAATTTGGCTTTTTGTTATCGGCGGCGGGTGTTGGGATGGCTTGCGGGGCGGCAATTTTGGGGCATTGGAATCAACGTTTATCTCATGCCCAGCTAAGTTTGTATGGTTCGGTTGGGATGGCTGGTTCGTTGGTGGGTGTGGGTTTGTTTACCCATCATTTAGCGTTGACTTTACTGATGACCACGTTTTTGGGTGGTTTTGCCGCAATGGTTGCCATTCCGATGCAAACTACGATCCAAGCGGAAACACCACCGGAAATGCGTGGGAAAGTTTTTGGACTCCAAAATAATGCCATCAATATTGCTCTAAGCTTACCCTTAGCCTTAGCGGGCTTTGCAGAAACTTTGTTAGGACTACGAACTGTATTTTTCGGTTTGGCTGCACTTGTGATCGCAGGCGGGGTCTTAAACTGGTATATTTCCCGTACAGGATCATCTATGTCAACCAAAGCTGACAAATAGAGACGCGATACTCAACCTGAATGCATATTGCTTGGCTCGGAAAAAAATCACCATTTTGTGGCAATGTTACTTACGGCAGAGAAGTGACTAACTCTTTGCTAGACCGGGGCTACGACGTTAGTTTCCTCCACTTTGCCCAAGAAGAAATCGACGACCCGACTTGGCCTGGTTGCCAAGAGGTACCGTTGCCGTTTATCTATAAATCTCAGGTCTATACGATTCCCACACCGAAAGCGAGAAATGTCCTAACGCGATCGCTTAAGCAGTTGCGCCCTGATCTGGTACACGCTTCCTTAACGTTATCGTTTTTGGACTTTTTGCTCCCGGAAATCTGTGAAGAACTCAATATCCCTCTCATCGCCACCTTCCATCCGCCTTTTGATGGCAAGCGACGCAATCTAAAATCAGGGACGCAACTGTTTACCTATCAACTCTATGCACCGTTTCTGGCGCATTATGACCGGGTAATCGTCTTTTCTCAACTACAGCGAAATTTTCTTGTCCGCTTGGGCGTCCCTTTACAAAAGCTGGCAGTAATTCCCAATGGTGTTGATGTTCATAAATACTCGCCTGGAACCTCAAACCTAAAGTCACGCTGGAATGCCAAACGGTTATTTGTCTATCAAGGCAGAATTTCCGCAGAAAAAAATGTTGAAGCGTTGCTAAAAGCATGGAAACAGTCAGATTTAGGCGATTCTTGTAAGCTGCTAATTGTGGGTAATGGCGCTTTATCTTCATCTTTGATGCCTTTTTATGGCGAAGAAGACGGGATCATCTGGTGGGGATTTGAAGCAGATGAACAGCGGCGGATCGAAATCCTTCAAGCGGCGGATGTATTTATTTTGCCTTCTTTATTGGAAGGGCTGTCTTTATCTTTACTCGAAGCAATGGCTTGTGGTGTCGCTTGTGTTGCCACAGATGCGGGTGCGGATGGCGAAGTTTTGGAAGATGGCGCGGGTGTAATTCTCAATACCCATCGGGTGATGTCCCAGCTTCACACCCTCTTGCCTCAGTTTCGCGATCACCCTGAGTGGACAACGTTACTGGGACAAAAAGCAAGAGCAAGGGTGTTAGAGCGCTACACTCTTAGCGACAATATTACCCAAGTTGAAAAGCTTTATGCTGAGGTTCTACAAACGCCACGTCTGCCGTTGAGTCCTCGTGCCAAAAGTGCTAGTTAATAACTTAACGTCCACAAGGCAATTCGCTTAGATTTACAATACCTAAGAGAGGAAACTGAATCGAGTTCTAATATTATAGGTTAAATCTCTTTCCTTCAAAAAAGTCAGCCTCCACTTCTAATTTAAGAAATTTTGACTGACTATTAATTTAGTTCACAGGAAATTCTGTTTACGTACGGTTAAAGCCTGCTTTACTTTTCAACAAACTCAGCATTGTTGGCAACTTTCCCATTTTTGTTATGAGTATGACCATTGCCATTCCGGGGCTGAATTACGCCATATCCTCCATGATTTTTCCGTTCGTAAATTACATTAATTTCGCCACTTTTGGCATTCCGGAACATATAAAAGTCGTGATCGACTAGTTGCAATTGTTCTAACGCCTCCTCAATTGTCATTGCCGGCATCGCGAAGTACTTCATCCGCAAATCTTCGCTAGGAAGCTCTGGAGTGCGATCGCCTATCAAGTCCGACACTACTGGCGCATCATCCACCACCACACCTGTCTTCGGCTGGTCGTGGGTCTTTTTATGTTGTAACTTTTCTTTATATTTTCGCAGTTGGCGCTGAATCTTATCAGAAACGAGATCAATACTGGCGTATAAGTCTTCGCTACCCTCTTGGGCACGAATCACTGTTCCGTTCGCATAAATCGTTACTTCAGCAGTCTGGTTAGAATTTATCCGAGGGTTACGGGCTACAGATAAATGTACATCTACTTCAGTCGTCATATTCTGAAAGTGACTGACCGCCTTTTCAATTTTTTGATGTACATACTCACGGATCGCATCAGTGATTTCGATGTTTTTTCCCTGGATCACTAGCTTCATACTGACTACTCCATCATGTACTGTATTGAGTCGTAAAGAGCCGAGGCGATAAGAATTGCCGCTCTTGGAGGATTCCTTTATTGTAAGACTCAGTTTTTTTAGAG
>CADCTM010000882.1 GCA_902805485.1 uncultured Coleofasciculus sp.
GCCATTTTAAAGTTATTAAATTCTCGATTATCGACAAAGCTGACATTAACTCTTCCTAAGTTTAGGTAATAGCGATGATTTCTCGGCGGCTGTACTCAATTTTTATCACTTGCACCTTATTGGGAGTGAGTGCGGCGTCGGGAAATGCCCAGATTGTCCCTGATGCAACTTTACCAGTTAACTCAGTTGTCACTCTAAATGGCAACACTTTTGCGATCGGCTCTGGCACAACAGTTGGAGGCAATCTCTTCCATAGCTTTAGTGAGTTTTCGGTTCCTAACCAAATGTCAGCGTTTTTCAACAATGCCCTGACAATTAACAATATTATTACCCGCGTCACGGGAGGGCAAATTTCTAATATTGAGGGCAACATCCGCGCTAACGGCACGGCTAACTTATTTTTACTTAATCCAAACGGGATTATTTTTGGTTCAGGGGCGCAGTTAAATATTGGTGGCTCGTTTATTGGCACTACAGCTAATAGTCTTAAGTTTGCTGATGGGGGCGAATTCAGTGCAATTAGTCCGCAAGCGTCGCCCTTACTGACGCTCAATGTTCCGATTGGCTTGCAATTTGGGGTTAATCCTGCACCAATTGTCAATCGTTCTGTCGCGAATAGTCTAGTGACGGGGACTCCGCGCGTAGGTTTGGAAACTCCCGGTAAAACCTTGGCATTGGTAGGCGGCGATTTGCTGTTGGAGGGAGGCAATTTGAGCGCTTTGCAAGGGCAAATAGAACTGGGTAGTGTGGGGACGGGAATCGTTAGCCTCACTCCTACGGCAACCGGCTTCGGTTTGGGATATCAAGGGATTCAGAATGGCACGATCAAGCTTACAGGTGGGGCGGCAGTTAATGCGAGTGGTTTAGGCGGTGGCACAATTCGGTTACGAGGGGGGCAAGTCACTCTGGCAGAGGGAGCAAAGCTAGTGGCTGAAACCTTTGGCGATATTAACGGCGGCGGTATTGATATCCAAGCAAATCAGTTCAACCTGCAAGGCGGGGCGTTTGTCTCGACGGCAACCTTTGGGGCAGGAGAAGGCGGAAATCTAACGGTTCGCGCTGAGACAGTGGAACTGATCGGAACCACACCCTTACAGACTTCGCAACAACTATTAACGGGCACGTTTAACCCCTTAAACCTGAGTAATGGCTTGTTTAGCTTGAGTGCAGGTAGCGGCAGAGGTGGAGACTTAATTATTGATGCGAAGCGCTTAGTCGTGCAAAACGGCGCCAACCTATTCACCTCAACCTTTGTCAGTGGCATTGCTGGCAACTTAACTGTAATTTCTGACTCGGCAGAATTTACTAATGGTTCTCTGTTGTTTACCGGAACCGCTGGCACGGGAAATGCGGGGACGGCAAACATCAGTGCCAAGCATTTGCGGGTTCTAGACGGTTCCGCCATCAGCACAACGCCCGGTGGTACGAGTACAGGGCGTGGGGGCAACCTGAACATAACTGCCGACGTGGTGGAATTGAGGGGAACACCAGCGGGAGCAGTAATTCCTGGCGGTTTGTTCACGACAACGCTGGGTACTAGTGATGCGGGTGATTTAAGCGTTACGACAGGTCAACTACTGATTAGCAAAGGCGCTCAAATCTCGGCATCTTCTGCGGGGAGTGGGCGCGGGGGTAATCTTACGGTAACGGCTGATGTGGTGGATTTAGGCGGTAACTCGCCGGATGGTCGGTTTCTTTCGGGTTTGTTCACCTCGTCCTCGCTGCTGACCGTTTCTGGGCAACAGGGGACTGCCCCATCAGGCAACTTATCCATAACTACCAGGCGGTTGATTGTTCGGGATGGTGGTCAGATTTCAGCGGCAACCGGTAGCGATGGGGCGGCAGGAAATTTAAGGGTGAATGCCTCAGAGTCAGTGGAAGTAAGGGGTTTTGCCACTAATATCGATCCCTCGGTGGAACAAGTTTCCTTTGGCGTCATCGGTGATGGGATCGTCCCTAGCGCCATTGATGCCAATAGCCGTGGTGGGGGCAAAGCAGGCGACTTGACAATTGACACGGGGCGGTTAACGATTCGGGACGGGGCAGAAATCGGCGTCAGAAGTATCAGTTCTGGTTCAGCGGGCAATTTGCAAGTGACGGCGGACTCGATTTTGTTGGAGCAAGGAACGATCAGCGCTCTCAAAATTGTGGGTACTGGTGGGAATATTGAACTTAATGCCCAAAACCTCCAACTCAACAATGGCATCATCAATGCTTCCGTCTTGGGTAATGGTACTGGTGGAGACATCTCGATTACGACATCTGCGCTGATCTTTGGCGGTAACTCTAATGTGTCGGTGAGTTCTTTGGGAACAGGAAATGCTGGCAATATCAGCATGAGTGCTGACAGAGTTGCCCTCAATCAAGGGGCAATTACCGCCACCAGTTTTTTAGGTAAGGGTGGAAATATAACGGTGCAAGTGACAGAAGATTTAGTTCTGCGTAACCGCAGTGAAATTTCGACTAGGGCGGGTATTGAGGATACGGGCGGCGGCGATGGGGGAAATATTACGCTCACTACAGGTGTCTTGGCGGTCTTAGAAAATAGCAATATCAATGCAAATGCCTTTCAGGGCAAGGGTGGTAATATCCAAATTTACACGCAAGGGGTATTTGTCTCTCCTGATAGTGCGATTACTGCCAGTTCTGAGCAAGGAATTAATGGGGTAGTGAGAATTAATTCTCCGGATATTGATCCTAGTTCGGCAATTGTTGAGTTGCCCACCGATGTTACTGATGCCAGCAACCAAATTACTACAGGTTGTGCTGCCGATCGCGGCAATAAATTTGTGATTACGGGACAGGGGGGTTTACCATCTAATCCCACACAACTTTTGCAAAATCAAGCGGCATGGCAAGATTGGCGGTTTCTGGATCACGTGGAGACGGGGGTTTCCATGTCTTCATCCGCGCCCCAAACGAGGACTGAAGAGGTATTTGGCGATCGCAAAACCTCTTTGGTTGAGGCAACAAGTTGGCAAGTTAACCAGTCCGGTGAAGTGGAATTAGTGGCGCATCTTCCTAATGCTCAAGGTTCGTGGTATCGACCCGCTAGGTGTAGTTAAACAGACATCGCCTTAGTGCCCTGATTATATGAAATGTAAAGGAAAGCATTGTCGCAGATAACACAGATAATTTACAAAGATTTATTCCTAAAAATCCGTAATTAGATCAATTAGAAATTTCCGACTTAATAAGTATTCCGCACGAGAGAGGAGTTAACTCTTTCTAGTGGTAGAAGAAAAGATAATACTTTTGGTTTAGATTAAAGGTCATTAAGTTACTATCACTAGAAAAAGTAACTACTACCACAGACGGAAGTTAAGAGAAGGAATAGGCTATGTCATACGCAGAGCGGCCGGGAAGCAATTACGTTACTGAACCTCCGATCGTTAATCAAGTCGTCGAATATCACGATCGCGTACGCTGGGGTCCGATTATTTCAGGTCTAGTAGTTGCTCTTGCAACTCAACTAATTTTAAGTGCTTTGGGTGCGGCAATTGGCTCAACTTTCCTTTCCGGCTCAGGGGCACCAAGATCGAATGCTCCTGGGGTTGGTAGTGCTGTCGGAATTTGGTCAGTTATCAGCTTATTAATTTCCTTGTTTATTGGCAGTTGGGTTGCTGCGCGTGCTTGTGGACCGATGAACCGCAATACAGCGCTTTTGAACGGTGCAATTCTTTGGGCAACAACTTTGGCACTTAGCTCTTGGTTATTGGCAAATGGTGTATCGAGTGCTTTTGGAATTGCGGCGTCAAATGCGGGAGAAGTCCTTAACCAAGTTCAACAGCAAGGTGGTGTGAATGTACCGGATAACGCACCTCAGGTAACGGCTACTCAAGCGCGTGATATTGCTGGCAACACCGCTCAGGGTTTGTGGTACTTTGTTGTTGGCTCATTGCTGGGTTTAGCTGCCTCACTCGCTGGAGCTTCTACTGGAGCGCGTAAACCTCATGTCCATCGAGTAAATTGAAAAATTTATACCTCTTATAGCGCCTTTTATAAGGTGCTTTTTTTTTGCTTAAACTAAAATATTGTCCTATTGATCAACACATTTTTAGGCAATTCTTGCAGATAATAAACAATATCCCGCATCAATTTCTGTGAGGAGCTGAATTTCTCCGTACTTAGCATTCCAGCGACCATTATTTAAATCTTCTTGAAGGAGACTCACGCCCTTTTCGACAACATTGGCAGAGGATTGGGAACACGGAACCTTGAGTAGGATTGACCAATCAAATCATAGAGAGACATCTGGGCGTTCTTGTTACTCTCAAATCCTAGTGAAAAAACCCGCTACTTCAAAGGTAACGGGTTTCTAACACAACTATTTGCGTTTAAATATTACGCTACTTCCTCAACAGCAACTTGCACTCGCTCTTCAACAACCCTAACAGTAAAAGTCGGAATGCTTACTGTTTCATCATCAAGGCATTGTCCAGTAATTAGGTTGAAATTTTGCTTATAAATTGGGGCTGCAACTTTAGGGATACCGTTGCGATCACCGATTATTCCCCGCGATAAAACAAATGCCTTGCTAAATGGATCGTAATTACTGAGTGCAAACACATCTGCCTCATTTCCTACGCGGAAAATTGCCACTTGTTCGCCTTTAACTAAGGCACAAACTCCTGTGTTAGGAGCGATCGCATCCAGTGGGCAAATATCAACCCATGTTGCGTTTGTTTCACGAACTAATGCTTGAACCATTGTTTTTTCCTTGTTAATTAAGCGTGTCAATTCTGAAGCTGCCTACGCAGGCTTTGTTCGGGTAGCCCCAGGTTTTAGCTGTCGAGCGATTATGATTAGTCTGAAACCCCAACCAGAGATTTCTCATGTTCATAAGCCGGGCGTTTTTGACCTCGTTCTTCTACATGAACAAGACTCGGATCAGGTTGGTCGGAATTGACAAAGTGACGGAAGCGCTTGACTTTTTCCGGATCTTCAATTGTTGTTTTCCACTCACATTGATAGGTATTGACAAGATTCGCCATTTCCGCTTCTAATTCAGCACAAATACCAAGGGAATCGTGAATAATTACCTGTTTTAAGTAATCAATTCCTCCTTCCAGTTTGTTAAACCAAGTTGCTGTGCGTTCCAGGCGGTTAGCGGTGCGGATGTAGAACATCAGGAAGCGATCAATATATTTAATCAATGTTTCCTTATCGATATCTTCTGCTAACAAAATTGCGTGTTGCGGCTTCATTCCACCATTGCCACATACATACAAATTCCAGCCTTTTTCTGTCGCAATGATTCCAAAATCTTTACTTTGGGCTTCGGCACATTCGCGAGTGCAACCAGAGACAGCGGATTTGAGTTTGTGAGGCGATCGCAAACCCCGATAACGCAGTTCTACCTCAATCGCCAAACTTGTAGAATCCTGCACTCCAAAACGACACCAGGTACTACCCACGCAAGATTTTACAGTCCGCAGTGCCTTACCATAAGCATGACCGGATTCAAATCCCGCATCAATTAATTGCTTCCAAATATGAGGCAATTGATCGACACGCGCCCCTAATAAATCAATCCTTTGTCCACCAGTAATTTTGGTATAAAGTCCAAAATCTTTAGCAACTTTTCCAAGTACAATCAACTGATCCGGTGTCAATTCACCACCCGGAACTCGTGGAATCACTGAATAAGTTCCATCTCGTTGAATGTTAGCTAAATAGTTGTCGTTGGTATCTTGAAGTCCGACGTGGGATGTCTCCAAAATATGCTCATTCCAAGTCGAGGCGAGAATTGAAGCAACAGTAGGTTTACAAATTTCACAACCCTTGCCTTGACCATGTTGTTGAATTAATTCGTCAAAGGTTTGGATTTTGTGAGTTCGGACTAAATGATAAAGTTCTTGACGAGAATAAGAGAAATGTTCGCAGAGGTCATTCTTTACCTCTATCCCCGCTTTCTTCATCTCATACTTAAGCAGATCTGTTACTAATGGTACGCAGCCACCGCAACCTGTTCCAGCTTTTGTACATTTTTTGACGCTACCAATATCGGTGAAGTTGTTTTCCTGGATAGCTGTACAAATCTGCTCCTTGCTGACATTATTGCAAGAGCAAATTTGAGCGGTATCCGGTAAGCTTTCCACTCCCATTCCTACAGTAGCTGATTTGCCTTCTCGTGGTGGTAGGAGCAAATCTTCAGGATGGGGAGGTAAGGCAATTCCATTCTGCACAAATTGCAATAATGTGCCGTAAGCGGAAGCATCTCCGACTAAAATTCCGCCTAATAAACGGCTACCATCTTCATTCAGAACCAGCTTTTTGTAAATGCCTTGAACTGAATCAGTAATTGCGATTTCTTTAGCGCCAGGAGTTTTAGCAAAGTTATCTCCAAAACTGGCAACATCCACTCCCAAAAGCTTGAGTTTGGTGGACATATCCGCACCTGTAAAAGTGCTAGTTGTGATGTTGTTTAAAACATCTGCGGCAACGCCTGCCATTGTATAGCCAGGAGCAACTAAACCATAAATGCGGTTTTGGTAGAGGGCGCATTCCGCAATCTTTGGCAATTTCATCGCGGGGGCGAATTCCAGCAGAAAAGACAATCATGTCTGTTTCTAACTCGGAACCATCGGCAAAAGTCATTTTAGCCACTTTGCCGTCTTCCTTAACAATTTCGGTTGTCGCTTTGTTGGTATGAACCGAAACCTCAAGTTCTTCTATTTTATTACGAAGAATTGTGCCGCCAGCCTCATCAATTTGCACAGGCATCAGGCGCGGAGCAAATTCAACAACATGAGTTTTTAAGCCCATATTTTTGATCGCATTAGCACATTCTAGACCTAATAAGCCACCACCAATAACAACGCCAGTTTTGCAGTTTTTAGCATATGCTGACATCGCTTCTAGGTCGTCAATTGTCCGGTAAACAAAGGTACCTGTAGCGTCATTCCCTTTAATCGGCGGAACAAAAGGATAAGAACCTGTTGCCAGAACAATTTTGTCGTAGCTAACGGTTAAACCATTGGCAGATGAGACGGTT
>CADCTM010000883.1 GCA_902805485.1 uncultured Coleofasciculus sp.
CAAAATCCTAATCTAGGAGGGTAGACCGACAGTCATTGCCAAAGAGCGATCGCCAAACAGTATTTCGCTACCGCACCCCCTGCCAACCACAAGTTGGGGAGATTAAGAAGTGCGATCGCCTGTAAATATATAGCAATCCTATTTGAGTTGTGAGTCAGCGCTTGAGATCCCCGACTTCTCTAAGAAGTCGGGGATCTCGCCTTCACTAGGCGGCAATCGCCGGGAGCTTAAGCAGTGCGGAGCCGTTTTCTTGCGCGAGTCCCTGCTTTTGTGGGCTTTTTGCTGGGTATGGGTGGGGATGGTGTCTGGGACTTAGCTCGGTTACTGCGACCTTGATTCGAGCGCTGAGGCTTCGGTTGGTCTGCTTTAGGTTGAGCAATTGATTTTGGCTCGTATCCTGGAATCACGTATGAGGCAAGGGTTTGATTGAGCAACCTTTCGATGTCTTTCAAGAAGGGATATTCATCGCTACAGACCAGAGAAACCGCTCGTCCAACGTTTCCAGCGCGACCTGTACGACCAATGCGATGCACGTAGTCTTCTGGGACATTGGGGAGTTCAAAGTTGACCACATGAGGGAGCTGATCAATATCTAGACCCCGTGATGCCACGTCGGTGGCGACTAATACCCGCACCTTCCCCTGCTTAAAGTCGCTCAGGGCACGGGTGCGGGCTGCCTGACTTTTGTTGCCATGAATCGCGGTGCTTTTCAGCCCATCTTTAGCAAGCTGCTCGGCTAGACGGTTGGCTCCGTGTTTCGTGCGGGTGAAGACTAGTACCTGTTTCCAATTGTGGAACCCGATCATATAAGAAAGCAGTTCTCGCTTGCGATCGCGATCGACAGGATGAACCACCTGTTCCACTTGAATAGCAGCGGTATTGCGGGGAGCCACTTCGATCTGGGTTGGAGATTTCAGCAGAGTGTTGGCAAGCTGCTGGATCGGTTTAGAGAAGGTGGCAGAAAACATCAGCGTTTGCCGCGATGGCGGTAGCGTTGCCAAAAGTTTTCGGATGTCGCGGATGAAGCCCATGTCTAACATGCGATCGCATTCATCCAGCACCAGTATCTCTATCTGAGAGAGATCGACAGTCTTTTGCCCAACATGATCAAGCAACCGACCGGGCGTCGCGACTAGAATATCAACCCCCCGACGCAGCATTTGAATTTGCGCTTTAATTCCGACGCCGCCATAGACGACTGCCGAACGCAGGGAAAGGTATTTGCCATAGGTTTGGACGCTATCTTTGACCTGATCTGCCAGTTCGCGAGTGGGGGTGAGGATGAGGGCGCGAGGCGTGCGATGTACCTTGTTGGGGTTAGTGGTGTCCAGGAGTTGCAGTAGAGGCAGGGTAAAGCCAGCCGTCTTGCCCGTTCCCGTTTGGGCGCTGGCGAAAACGTCTTGTCCTTTCAGGATGGCGGGAATTGCCTGCTGCTGAATGGGGGTTGGCTCGGTGTAGCCAGAGTCAGCAACAGCACGAAGCAGGTCGGTCGAAAGACCGAGGTTACGAAATGTCATGGATGTGATTGCTCCTAGTGGTGCCCTTATCCCAAATCAAATGCCTGGGACCAGTCTAAGAGCAGGAAATTTGTGGTTCAGTTGGATGGCTTGAATGAGCTTTTTTCCAATGCGCCAGCAACAGACCGGAATGTACTGGCAGATATTCATGTTAACAAAAACTCAGTAATTTTTCGTACCCTTTGCGCTCAACCGCTCTTCAGTTGTTGGCGCAGTGTGTCAATAATAAAAGTTTTCTAGTGGTACTTAAACATAAATAAAAGGCAAAACAGCTTATAATACTTACTTATCAGTTGTTTCAGGTTAAGGAGCAACTCATGAAAGAGACAACTCCCGCCGCGATGCCCCCTTGCTTTGATAGATGGTGTAAACGCTTTGACGATCTATTTAACCATCAAGCCCAAAAACGGGAATTTAGGAACTATATTGGCGGATTGTTGGGAGAAAGTGAACGAAAAAACCTCTCTCAAATGGCTAATAACGCTGTGGGAGTGACTTACCACCGATTGCATCATTTTTTGACAGAAGCGCCTTGGTCAGCGCTCGAGGTAAACTCCCGTCGCCTACAAGTCATGAATCAGTGCAGCCAGACTCGGATAAGTAGAGGATTTACCCTAATTGTTGATGATTCGGGACACAGAAAAAGTGGCAACTTTACCGCAGGAGTAGGACGGCAGTACATCGGAGAAATTGGGAAAACTGATAACGGAATAGTGATGGTAACAACTCATCTCTATGATGGCAAAAAAAGCTTGCCATTAGATATTGAATTATATCAACATTCCAATTCTTTAGATGAAGGGAAAAAAGACAAAGAATTCAAGAAGAAGCCGGACTTAGCATTAGCGTTAATTGACCGCAGTCAGGAGCGAGGATATCGACCGGGTATTGTGGTAATTGATGCCGGCTATGGAAATAACACAACATTTCTGATGGAGCTGGAAAAAAGGAAACTCAAGTATTTAGGGGGATTAGCCAAAAACCGCAAAGTGATAATTGAAACCGAAGCAAATAAACGAGAAGAGATTCGCTTAGATAAGTTAGCCCTATCATTGCCTGTTGAAGCTTTTACCCCTGTTCAACTCAATCTAGATAAACCAAAAACCGTTTGGGTGGCAACTGTTGAAGTTAAACTATCACAGCTCGAAGGAACGAGAACAATTGCTATCGTCATGAATGCATCAACCTTCAACTCTTCCAGTGATATTGACTATTTTATTACCAATGTTGATTCAACAAAAGCCACAGCCGAGTGGATGGTAACTACTTATGCCCAAAGGAATTGGGTGGAAGTTTTCTATCGGGAAGCCAAAGGCTGGTTAGGGCTTAAAGAATATCAAGTCAGAGATGCTCGCAGCTTGCTAAGGCATTTCATTCTTGTGTTTTGTGCCTATACATTTATTTTATGGCACACCTTTACGGGAGGCTTAAGAAGGCGTTGGGCTTCAAAACCTTTAAACACCTTTGTTGATGCCTTAGAGGCGTTTCGCACAGCAATATCTTTCCGTTTTGTGGAATGGCTGAATCAAAATCGGGACGTATTCTTTGCTTACAAAGCTGCTTTGGGTTTGGTTTGGGCTTGAGATCTGTTTAAGTCCCGATATTCGCGATATGTGGAGGCAGTTGTCAGATGAAGCCTGGAAGGTTGTGGCGTGGTGCGATCCAATAGTTTCTACACGCTCGAAAATGGGGAATCTTTCTATCCATGCGAGTTAGTTTTGACAACCTAGGGCGATCGCGCCAAGCTTGACCTCTTTCCCCAAACCGTGGCAGTGGCAGAACTGGAGAAATGCGATCGCTAATTCAGTCACCCTGACTGGTCTTGGCTTGCTCTCTTCGGCGTAGGTGTGTTGAATGCTTCCTGCAAGCTCGCTAGAGGTCGCTGGGAAGCTTGCAGTAAGTACTACTGGGAGAGTATTTAGGCTTGTTGTAGTCTCGAAAGGTGTGAAGTACTTCAAGAAAAATCTAGGAAATGCTTCTAACCGCTTTCATCATCAGGTTCGGGGAGAGAGCGAATCCAGCGTTCTATGAATTCAGATTTTGATAGACCTGCTTGTCCTGCAAGCCTTTCAAGCTTGTCTAAAACTGTTTGGGATAAAGAGAAATTACATCTAGATTAAGTTGGCTCTCCTGAGCGAAAGTAACTTTTGCCGCGAACTTTTTTCCCTGGCATATCAGCTTATTATTTTCCTTAATTGTCTTCTTACTACATTAGGATGGGGATATTTTTAAAGCAATGTCGCCCAAAAAGCTAAATTCTTCTTTCTATAAACTATTTAAACTCCTAAACCGTTACAGATTAATAGCTTAGATAGTATACACCTCAAAAAAATTACTTTTTTGATTTTGCTAAGAGCGAGTTTTTGGTTAAAAGCCTTGCCTGATGCGGTGTTAGACCTTCACATTAATGGATTAGATGGGTATATCCTATCGGGCGATTTCCGCCGCCGATAATTTCTTTCCCACCTATTCATAATTATCCATTTGTGGCAACACTTTGACGGCTCAACTTAATTCAGAAGCGTCTTTAAATTAGATACGCCGTCGTACGTGATAGTAAAAAGTAACTTTAGAAATAGGAGAGAAATTCTAACATTAGAGGGCTTTTAGACATTGGGCATTATCTAAGCGAGTCTCTTTTCCATCTATGTACCCTATTTTTTAGGGCGAAAATCTAGAGATTAAGGCATGAAATGGAAAAGGGAAGCTCTGTAACAAGGATAGAGCAATTTAATTTTTTGCTCTGATTACTACCATGACTTCACTTCGAGAAATCTACGAAAAATATCGCAGCACCTTATCAGATAAGGCGGCGGCGGCTTTGTTACAAAATGCAATGCTTCGTCGTTTAATTCCAGCATTAGGAGGACCAACTCCTCCAACCGACCACAATCGTAAGCCTATTCCCGAAGATTGCATTGAAGAAGGACTTAGATTTTTGGAGACAGTCCCGGCTGAGAAATTAAACTCAGCGCTCGCTCTCCTGACTCAGGCTCTCGAAAAAGAGGGGATTGCTGAAGCACAGCAAACCAGGTTGAGGCGCTACCTGCGGAATTTTAGGGATTGGGCGCAGTCAAAAAACTATATTCCAGTTGAAAACCCAATTCCTCAAGCGGATTTAGTTGTACGGGATTTCTCCCAACACCATCTAGAACCGTCAAGTCCTTTAAGCATTTGGAAAAGCTATCTCAAAGAGAATAATTTAGACCGAGGTGAGCGTCTCATCCTTCAGAGAGCCTTAATTAAATACCTCTTACCCGCGACAGGAGGTAAGCCCATAGGATACAGAGAGCAGCTAAAGGATGAAGATGCTGAACGGGGGATGGAGCGATTAGAGTCTATGCCCTTGGAGGTTTTTGATAAAGCTCTGGAAATTATCGATCGCTCAATCAAAACATTGGAAATCTCCTTTGCCGAGCGGATGCGACTGCGAAGAGCGATATCTGGTTTGTTAGATTGGGCTAGAGATAAAAATTATCTCCCACCTCTCCTTGACAAATCACGAAATCTCATCCCCTGGAAGTCGTCCTTAGCCAGGGAGGAATCTTATAGTGTTAGGAAAGCTTTCGAGGCTTATTCTGGGCATTTAGAAGAATGCGATCGCATTGATGATTCTCGTCGATTGAAAAGCGCGATGCTTCGCTTTTTCATTCCTGCACTCGATGGACCAAAGGTGCAGGGAAAAAGGGCGAATCTTGAGGACTTAGAACGTGGTTTGAGATTTTTAGATAAAGTCTTACCTGCTCAATTCTGGGATATCTATCACGAAAAAATCCCCTTAGAAGGAACCCGTTCCGAGTTAATTACCAATCGTTATTTGTTGCGGCAAATGCTCGATTGGGCTTGCTCTAAAGGGTATCTTGGACATCCAGAACCGGAGTTCCAGGAAGAGGTTGATTTGGATTTTTATAAATCTCTATGCACAGAATCCCAACAAACCTCTGTTGGCCCGTCTAGGAGGTCATTTTGCCCAAAGCATACTTTGGGAACTTTTGATCTGACAAAAAATTGCATCAATTTGGCATCAGATATTACAGCGGTTCCCGCTGTTATGAAGCACAGTAACAGCAATTAGTAAACCAATTTCTTAAATGTTGAGGATTCATTAAATTTAAGGCAATTGCAATTACTCTATCAATCATATCGGTAGTAGTTGGAGCGAACCGCAGCAAAAAGGATTTGAGTTGAGACCACCATAGTTCAATGGGATTAAAATCTGGAGAGTATGGGGATAAACAAATAACACTCGCACCAACAGCATTAATCATGGGTTCAATTGATGCTAGTTTATGGGCGGGTAAATTATCCATGACTACTACCGCTCCTTTCCACAATTGAGGACATAAAAACTTTTCAATAAATACAGCAAAAGCTAGACTATCCATTGAATCATTCAATGTCATTACTGCCAAAACTTTGTCAATACTAATTGCACCAATAGCGGTAACTTTTGCCGCTCGATAAAATGGCTTTAATTCCCCTACTCTTGTCCCCGGTTTTGAACGGGCATGAGTTCTGGTACAACCCAGTAAAATCCCGGTTTCATCCAAAAAAACGAGATTTTTGGGTTCGATATCTGTGATTTTTTCCCAATACTCCACTCTTAAGTTCTGTACTCTTTCTGTAGCGGCTTGGCTACTGTACCAAGTTTTTTTTTACGATTTAATCCGAGTTTTTGCAAATAGCGACACATGGCTGTTTGACTCACCCAATTTCCCGTCTGAGCTGCCAATAATTCACACAACTCTACCAAGGTGGCATCGGGATGAGCTGCCACCAATGATTTGACTTCTGCTTCCGCATTTTCCAGATGACTAAACTGGGGTTTTCCTCTTGGTTTTGGTTGTAAATTTCCCTCAGTTTGTTCTTGTTTTACAAGTTTTTGGACTAAACTTTTACTAACACCAAACCGGGTGGCGACTTTCCTAATTGATATCTTTTCTGCCAAATGCGCTTTTACTATTTTTTCTCGAAAATCGAGCGAGTATGCTTTCATTAACTTTAATTACTAAACGATATTTTCTTGTTCTTTACTGTACCTCATAACAGCAGAAAACGCTGTAAGATTGATAACTAACCTAAGTTAAAAATTACAATCAACCACATCTACAAGCAGAAGACTTCAATTGCTGATAGCTTCTGTATTGAAATGCAGCCGGGTCATTGTAGTTTGCACCATGTAATAACTTCATGCGAATGCTCACTAAGTCTTCAACTGTGCCATGAATCACATCTGCTGCATGATGTGGATAGATGATATCAGGTCTTTTTACAGGTCGCGAAAGTTTAGGTAATCTCATGTTGAATAATGAAGGGAGAATCTGTGACGAGGCGTTCATTATATTGTTTAACAAACGCCAGTAATCTTGTAGGTTGGGTTGAATTGAAATCTTGCATCAGTCGCACGATCAGCCAGGGAATTAATTCCCTGGCTAATAGCAAAAGTCCTCTTTAGACAACTAAATTCATAGTACACCA
>CADCTM010000884.1:0-2225 GCA_902805485.1 uncultured Coleofasciculus sp.
AGCCACAACTACATCCATTAGCTGCTTAACTTTATCTTTGAACTGAGATGAAGAAGGGCTTAGGGATTTGATTTCATCGAGCATCCGCTTCATTTCGGCTTGCTCATTATACAACTCTTGGGTGTCGCCTTCGCCGTAGAAAGAACGGACATTTGGGTAAACAACTTCCTCTTCAGCAGTAGCGTGAGCTAGCAAGTCTTTATAGAGTTGACCGAAGTATTCTTGAATCTTTTGAGGATCGTTAGAACCGCCAATTTCTGTAAATAGAGTGTTGGTTTTTGCATGATCCATGCGGATGATGTCACGAATGCTCATCTCGTCATCACTACGAGTAACGGCACCACCAACAACACCGCTTAATGCTGCCATAGCGTCTTGAACGCGACCCCATAGACCTTGATCTGGCTCTTGTCCCGTTAGTTCACGGGTTCCTAGAATTTCGAGAATTCCTTTTAGTTGCTCTTGGTGAGCGCGGTTGTCAAAGTTAACCGCATTTAGAGGAGAAATTGCTGCCATTACATCAGCACCCACAACTTGAGCGGCTTTGTGGACAAGGAGTCCAGACATGGTTTGTTGGTGTTTGAGCAATTCATGCTGAAAAACTTTTTCATATAGGCTCAACTCAGAACCTTGCATCAGTTGCTGTAGTTCTTCAACCATCTTCTTGACGCTTTCTTTTGGCTCTCCTTGAACACCGTACTGCACAATTACAGTGTCGAGAACACCCATATTTTTCTGGTCGTCTTTGAGGAAATCCTGCAAACGCTTTGCAATTTCTTGATCATTGACTTGTCCAATAAACATCTGCTCGTTGGCAATGAGCAGGTTTTGGATCGCTTTCATGCTGGCTAGTTTTTGACCGATGGCGAGGCGTTTTGTATCGTCTAGTGTTACTACCATTTTTATTTCTCGTTTAAGGATCTTTATGAATCTCAACTATTTCAGTTTGTCACTGCTGTTAAGTTGATCCATCCATCTCTTGACGGATTACGACTGAGAATTTCCTAAATCACTAGAAATAGTAGAAGATAGAGAGTTCCATCGGATTTTTGCACAATGAAAACCGGACAACAACTCAAACTTTAGATAGATGAATTATGGAAGGGCTGGAGATAAGTGAAAAAAATAATATTGAGTTGAGTTTAAGTAATCAGTTGTTCTATCTAAAGATTTCTCATAAAGTAAAAACTAGAATAATAAATTTAAACGGAAAGGTCTTACAGAATAGCTTTTAGTTGAGAAGTTGGCAAGGAGTTATTAGGAACGGCATCTGACTTGGCAAAGCTTAATTGCCAAACAAAAAAGGGTCTAGTAACACTACTAGACCCCTCACTGCTCAAAGGTTTCAATCAACATTAAACAAAACAAATAGCTCGTCTCAACCAGCAAGACATCAAGAATTCGCTGTAAGATCAACCTTATTAAAGTTGGGAATTTCTCTGACGTAGGCTTCAGTATAAAGAGTAAGGCAGCCTTCTTGCACCTCTAAATCTTTAACACGAAGTACCATTCCTTCAAGATCGATAAACGGTAAATTTACAAGTTCTTTGGCTTTCTGCATTAAGGCGATCGCAAATTCCAACGAAATACCGTCCCCCTCAGTGCAGTGAAACGCCTCTAATGACAAGGGTTGCTCAAGAGTACGGGGACAAACTACTGCGATGAAGCTAATAGACCGACTTGTACCATTTCCTTGTAACAAAATAGTTCCCTTAGCGGTCATCTTACGAGCTGTAGAGAGGAAAACTTCCAGCTTTTGCGGTTCTAAGACCACAACTTGACCTTCCACATTCAATTCAAGGCTGGGAAACTGGTTACGGATGAAATCAGAATTTAAGGCACGGTTGAGGTCTTCTTCAGTGAGGACAAGACGTGCCGTTGCATCAATAGGTTCATTTAGCTTAATTTGACCCAGTAGCGCACTCAGAGGATTGATTGCAATGCTATCAGTATGCAGTTCCATTTCTTGGACGCGGATGTCCTTCTGCATCACCAAACCTTGACCGGTAACAGAAACCGAGTCCGCTTGTCCTTGAACGATACTCAAAAGATTCGTTCGGACATCGACATCCAAATTCTCGACTTCATCCAACTGTGTCGATATTGTCATCGCGGCGGCTTGCGAGAGCGCCTGCTCCCCCGGCCTTGGTTCATCTGGCATAACGAATGCAATCTCCTAGTAGCCTGTTATTGGCAACTGTAGACCCTTCACCCCATGTCATGTT
>CADCTM010000884.1:2235-6975 GCA_902805485.1 uncultured Coleofasciculus sp.
TGTCATGTATCTGCATTCTGGACTAGGCACAGGGGTAGATTGAAGGCTGAGTCTTGAGCAACTTGAGTTATGAAGTATACAACTTCACCCTGATGTTGACGCTCTAATTAATTGCTGAACACTACAGTAATGGGGAGATTGAAGCTTACCGATCACTATTGGCAGAAGCGATGAAAGTTATCCAAGCACGAAGTTCGGAAACTCACTAGAATAACTTCAAAAACCCATGTCTAAAAGCAAAGTAGTTCTCCCGGCTGCACCTTTACCAGACCCTTTGGGTCAAAATATTGAAGCGATTATTAGTTTACAGGCGAAAGCTGAAAAAGATTTGTCCAAAACTCAGCGATTTGTCGAAACTGTCACCGCTTTTTTTGGTCGTCCGTTATTTCTATATAGTATCCTCCTAGGAGTTACCCTCTGGATAGTTCTTAATGTTTTGCCTGCCGACTTTGGCATCCCGAAATTTGACCCCGCACCGTTTGAATGGTTGGATCATGTCCTGGGTCTTGCTTCGTTGTTGATGACCAGTGGTGTCTTGATTTCGCAAAATCGGCAAGAAAAACTCGCAGAACAGCGATCGCAACTTACCTTACAACTCAATCTACTCTCTGAGCAAAAGATTGCTAAACTAATTGCCTTAGTTGAGGAACTGCGCCAGGATTTACCGATGGTGAAAAACCGATTTGACCCAGAGGCAGAAGTGATGATGCAATCGGCTGATCCTCATGTTGTTATGGAAGCATTGGAAAAGACGTTAGCGGAAGACCTGGCACAGCTTCAGCAACAAGATTTATCTGATTATTGACAATTGTTTACTTTTGTGTGTCTATGGCAAGTGGGTGGTTAGTGAGCAATGAGAAGTGCCGCTTAATCAAGGACTAACGCCAACACATCAGTCCTTATGTCGTCAGACAGATTTATTAAAAAATGCGATCGCTTAACTTTTGTTAAGAACACATAACAAGGAATGAAGTACGTGCTGGAAGACAAAGGTGACGTAGGCGAACAAGCTCTCTCGAAAGCCGCAGAAGTGGCAATGTCAACGCAGTTAGACGAAGTAGAAAAACTGGATGTCGATATCCGCACCGATCCGCTGAAGCTGGTTCAAGGACAGCTAGATTCGGTGAAGATTGAAGGTGAAGGTTTAGTAATGCAGAAAGACCTGCGTGCCGAGGAAATGCAGGTAAAGACAAGTAATATTGCAATTAACCCTCTAAGTGCTGCCTTTGGCAAAATTGAACTCACCCGTCCCACAGAAGCTGACGCTAAAGTTGTCCTCACCGAACAAGATATAGAAAGAGCGTTTAACTCTAAGTTTATGCATGACAAACTGCAAAATCTAGCAGTGAATATCGACGGTAAACCAACAAAAATCGACACACGTCAAATTGGGTTCCGTCTGCCAGGTGAGAGTAAGATGGCACTCAATGCCGAGATTGTTCTCAAAGAAATAGGTGAAACAAAACAAGTTTCTTTTACGGCTGTGCCTCGCACAAGTCCTGATGGGCAACGTATTACCTTAGAAGATGTCCAATATAGTGAGGAGAAAGAAGTATCGCCAGAGCTGACAGCCGCTTTGCTAAATAGTGCAAGTGAATTGCTAGATTTACGTAACTTTGAACTAACAGGGATGTCGTTTCGGCTCAGAAGCTTGGATGTAGAACAGGGTAAGTTGACAATTCTGGCACAGGCTAACGTTGAGCGGTTTCCTGAAGCGTAATTTTTTTACTGCCTATTGTTCGTTAGATTTTTGGCAAAATGGGGAATTGGGAATTTTTAACCGCAGATTGCAAGGGTCGCCTTGCCGTAGGCGATACAGATAATCTGAGCTTGTTTATCAACTTATTTGCAAGTGTCTAGTCTACCTCCTTCTGTTCCAATTCCTTTCTGGGCAGCCTCTGCCGTGAGGCAGATACACTCGTTAAGCCGACTCCGGTAAAGTAGCTCCATAGGGAGACAGGCGAACGATTAAAGTTATCCTCACGGCAGCGCATCTGCTTTACAAAATTGGTGAAATAAAAGCAGTTTGTTAGCGCGATTTGGTGATAAGTGAAGTGTTTCTTTTGAATAGATTCGGTACTCAAAAAGAAAGAAACAAACTCCAGAACTATAGAACTTATAAAAGTTAATGAGAGAACTATGACACAGACTCCAAATATTCCCCCAGTTATCGAAAGTGATGAGAGAGATTATCGTGATAGTGGTGTAGCCAGTACGGTAACGATCGCCGGACATCCTCTGCATCCCCCATTGGTTGTTTTTCCAGTTGCTCTTTTAGTTGCAGCCGCCGGTACTGATATTGGTTATTGGTTGACTAATGATTTGTTTTGGGCGCGGGGTTCATTTTGGCTTCTGGGTGCAGGATTACTCACAGGAATCGTTGCTGCTGTCGTTGGGATGTCGGACTTTCTGAAAATTGGTCGGGTTCGCAAGCATACGGCAGGATGGGCGCATATGTATACCAATGTAACTGCGTTGGTCTTGACGTTGATTAATTTTTTACTGCGTTTTGGCAGTCGCACGGAGAATATTGTCTATACAGGATTGCTGATTTCGGTGGTGGTTGCGACGCTTCTCGGCATTGGCGGTTGGTTTGGCGGAGAATTAATTTATCGGCATAAAATTGCTGTAATTGGTTATGGCGATCGCGAATAAATAAACGCTAAGATCCCCTAAAGATCCCCGATTTCTTCAAGAAGTCGGGGATCTTTAGTTTGGCTGATTTCAAGAAAAGATAAGTTAGAATGCAATCGCTATATTCTCTTTGACTGTATGAAAAAACTCTTATTCCTTGGTTCGGTTTGTCTTTTCTTAGTTGGAGGTATTAAAACAACACCTGCAACACCCCGATTAGTCACACAAAACCCAGCACCAACAACACCTGCTGCCGTACCTGCTCAATTAGAACTATTAACAGCAGGAACAGAACCCAGACAGCAATTGCGCCTTAAACCGCAGGCTAACACTAAGCAATTGATGACAATGACGATGAATATGGACGTAGCGATGACATTGGCAGGTCAAGCTATGCCTAAAATCAAAACTCCTGCAACTGTGATGAAGATGGAGGTTTTAGTGACTCAAGTAGATGCCAACGGCGATATTCACTCAAAGCAGTAACCTTACCTTACCAGAAAGTGTTGACCCACTAAGCAAAACCTTCCTTGAACAAGTATCAAATTCCCTTGAGCAAATGGGTTCACCTGTGGCTCAAGAAGCAGTTGGAATTGGTGCGAAATGGCGTGTTTCTTCCCAACTCAAAATGGGAGCAATCAATATAAATCAAAGCGCTGTTTATGAACTGGTTTCATTAAAAGATAATGTCGCTACCCTTAATATCACTGTGGAACAACAAGCAAATGCCCAAGAAGTGACATTGCCAGGAATACCTACAGGGAGTGCAAATGTTTCCTTAAAATCCCTGACTTCTCAAGGACAGGGACAGATGACTCAGCCGCTATCTTCAATCATGCCAACTCGTTCAACGATGTCCATGCGTTCCCAAAATGAGATGAGTATCAAAGAACCTGATAGTGGCAAAGAAATGACAATTGGCACACAAATGTCTATGCAGATGGACCTGGAATCCAAACTTTCCCAATAGAGTAATTACAAGGCAGATAAACCTTGAATCCCTGCCTTCCTTCTCCAGCGATTACAGTTGAACTTGTCCCAAGAAACTACGGGGATTATCGCTGCGACTGGCGCGGATCTTTTCGTAGTACTCCCGCTCAACTGGTGAGATATTTTTCGGTGTTGCAATGACAACCCGCACAAGCTGGTCACTGCGTCCCCCCTTAGGTTTTGGCCAGCCTTTTCCGCGTAACCGTAGAGATTGACCGGAACGAATCCCGGCAGGAACATTTACACTGACAGTACCATCTGGCGTTGGGACTTCAATAGTTGCCCCTAAAACCGCTTCATCTGGCATTACGGGTATTTCGCAAAGGAGATTATCGCCATCAAACTGAAAGAATGAGTGGGGTTTGAGTTCTACATTTAAGTACAAATCTCCCCGTTGCTGATTCAGGGGATTGGGTTGACCTTTGCCTCGGACGCGAATGCGGCTTCCTGATTTTGCCCCAGGCGGAATGCGGACATCAATAAGTTCGTTGCCCAAATCAAAGCGTTTTTGGACGCCGTGGAAGGCTTCAGACCAGGTAAGAGTAATCGTTGCTTCGCGGTCTGCACCGACCCCAGGGGCGCGGTTGTTGACGCCTGAGTAGTCGCTACCAGCAAAGTCATTAAAGCCACCAAAACCTGTTGTACCCGCTCCTGTGCCTGTGCGGTAGGTGTAGGTTCGACTATTGCTATTTGTCGGACCTGTCGTATTGAAGCGACCGAGAAGTTCGTTAATAAATTCGTCAAAACTACCGTATTGACTAAAGTCAAAGCCGTTCATATCGACGCCGACGCCACCCGCACCCGCACCAGAAGGCCAACCTGGTGCGGCTTGTTTCCAATACTGACCATATTGGTCATATTTTTGGCGTTTTTCGGTGTCAGATAAGACTTCATAGGCTTCGCTGACTTCCTTGAAGCTTGCCTCGGCTTGTTTGTCGCCTGGGTTCATGTCTGGGTGGTATTTTCGTGCTAGGCGGCGGAAGTTTTTTTTGATTTCATCGGCGCTAGCGGTTTTATTGACTCCCAGGATGGCGTAGTAGTCTTTGAAGTCGGTGGCTGCCATAAAGAGTTTCCTTTACTGTAAAAACTTAATAAAAGTGAGGTTACGGGTTTTGT
>CADCTM010000885.1 GCA_902805485.1 uncultured Coleofasciculus sp.
CTACCTCTGAGATAAAAAATTAACTAACCAGCGACTCGATTGGTAGTTAGATGTACGACCTGACAAGCTTCACATTTACAGACATGGTTGAATGTGGGTGGGAGCTGAGCCAACTGGGCGTGAAGGCTGAAAGTATGGAGGAAGCCAGTACCCGAATTGTTAATTATTTCTACGAACATTTGATTGACAAGCCAACTGGTACTTCGGCTTGCGGTCTCATCCGTTGCTTCAAGACGCATCCTTATGAGGAGCTTGATGCACAACTGCGCGAGGAAGTCCGTGGTATGTTGGGCTATACCCCATCTGGAACAATGAAGTGCTTGACTCTGCTGGGAACAGTTGGCGACAAATCGGAATGGAACTCAAGGCATAGGTCTAATGGGCACAAGGCTATCCCATTGGTAAGCGAAGATATGGTTGCACAGTCTCCGATGATCTCACAACTGATTAGACAGTTTGGCTTAGATATAAGCACGGTACTTAAGCCTGAGCACAAACTTTTAGTCCAGTTCGAGGAGAAGAATCTTAACGTATTCCATGTACCTGAAGCCGTTGGTAGCTCCTACATTCCCGCACAGGAGTCATTTGTGATTCCCTTCGCCATCAAGTCTGTGCAAGGATTTGGCGGTTTATTGCCTTCGGGCAATCTGTTTGCCATTATTATGTTCTCGAAAGTCCCTATTAGCCGTAAAACGGCTGAGATCTTCAAAACCCTGGCATCGAATGTTAAGTCAGTCTTGTTGCCCTTTGATGGAAAAGTAGTCTTTGCAAAGTCTTTGTATCAAAATTCCGTCTGATACCAAGTTGCACTTATCGGCAGTAGGCACAAATGAAACTTCAACCAGATATTATGAGTTTCTGTAATTGTCTATCGGGTCAGTATCTTTTAGAATTCGCGGCTTTGAGCGTTAGTTAATTAAGTTGCACATACCTAAACGCTGGTTGCCATTTGCCTACTTCCTGTATTTAGAACTTGCTTCACATCTAGCAAAAAAATCGTTGTTGTCACATTTTCCTGGGATAGAACAGCAGCATGAGAGACCATCTCAAGGACACCATTACCTTGTATTTGAGACTTGGAAAGCCTTTGCATCATCGCTAGCGGTAACTCTATCAAATTCGGTGGTTCATCTACTGGAATTCCACAGAGTTCTCCTTCGGCGGTTCATCTACTGGAATTCCACAGAGTTCTCCCCCTAGACCATGGGTAATCACTAAAAAAGGATGGTGAGCGGCTAACTGAGATAAACTCCCTACACTGATGTGCTGGTGCAAATCTAAAACCCTAATCATATGGCGACCAAGCTGGATAACGCCCATTGTTCTCAGCCCACTGCCAGCTACAGACGAATAATTAATTGCCTTCAGTACATCCTCAATGGGAAGGGCATGTGAGAGTTGTATAAGTCCTGTCGAGAATAAATGCGGGAAGCGGGTTTATGGCTCTTAACAGTTGGAAAACAAGATGGAAGAAATTATTCAAGTATCTTAGTGTAGGTGGCTTTGCTACCCTTTTAGTTGTATTCTTCGGCTGGGGAAGATTCCCAATAGTAGTGGAGATGGCTGGAGTCGATGCGGCTGTTCCAAATTCGCCTCCCGTTCAGGTTTCGCTCCGCAATCCCTCTCAGTTGGTGCAAGAGGGTCTACAACATTATCAGTCTGGTCAATTTGTTGCGGCGGTGACGGTTTGGAAGCACGCCGTTGATACATTTGCCACTCAAGGCGATCGCCTTAATCAAGCAATGGGACTCAGCAATCTTGCCCTAGCGTATCACCAGTTAGGACAGTCGTCTGACGCCAATAAAGCGATCGCCACCAGTATGCAACTCCTCCAAACTGAGGGCACTAGCAGCAATCACTCAAAAATCCTAGCTCAGGCACTGAACACCCAAGGCAAACTACAACTCGCACAAGGACAAGCAGAACAGGCACTCACAACTTGGCAGAAAGCGACGGCAACCTATCAGCAACTCGGAGATAAAATCGGAGTTGTTCGCAGTTTGATCAACCAGGCTCAAGCCCTAAGAGTGCTAGGCTTCTATCAACGAATCACAGACACTTTAGAACAAGCCAGTCACATCCTCCAAAACCAGCCCGATTCCGCAATCAAAGCAGGTGGGTTGTTGAGCTTTGGCGAATCTCTACGTCTAGGGGGCGACCTGAAAAAATCTCAGGAGGTGTTGCAGAAAAGTTTAGCAATCTCTCAACACTTGCAATCTCCCCCAGCCATTACGGCTGCCCTACTGAGCTTAGGCAACACAGCTTACGCGCAGCAGCAATTTGAAGATGCCCTCAAGTACTATCAGCAGGCGATCGCTTCTTCTACCTCACACACTACAACACTCCAAGCCCAATTAAATCAACTACGCCTGTTAATTGAGACGGGAAAAAGGACAGAGGCTCAGGCACTGGCAACGAACCTCCAGCCCCAACTTGCCAGCTTACCTCTCAGCCGGACAGCTATTTATAGTCAGATTAACTTTACCCAAAGTCTGATGAAGTTATGGAGCCAAACGTCGGGAATTGGCAGTCGAGACGCTTCTATACCCCAAAGTGCAGCCAAAATTCTGGCGACAGCCCAAAAGCAGGCAGAGGAATTAGGAGACCAACGAGCTGCATCTTACGCCGTCGGCTATCTTGGTCAAGTTTACGAACAGACTCAGCAAAGGTCTGAGGCTCAGACGCTCACTGAGAAAGCCTTATTCTTGGCTCAGTCTAGTAACGCACGAGAGATTGCTTACCTCTGGCAATGGCAGTTGGGACGGTTGCTTAAAGCCCAGATAGGAGAGGGAAAGACCAATAGTACTGATACTAGTGCGATGCCGCAGGCGCTTCGTGAATCGAGCATCGCCGCTTATAAGGAAGCGATTAATACCCTTAGCTCTCTACGCAACGATTTAGTTGCAACGAATCTCGATTTGCAATTCTCGTTCCGGGAGAGTGTAGAACCCATCTATCGGCAGCTAGTCGGATTATTACTGCAACCCCCCCTGACCAAGGCAGAGTCTGGGGAAGTCAGCCAAGAAAATCTTCAACAAGCCCGTCAGGTAATTGAATCGCTTCAATTGGCAGAATTAGACAACTTCTTTCGAGAAGCCTGTTTAACCGCTCGACCCCAAAAGATTGACCAAGTTGACCCGAAAGCGGCTGTCATTTATCCGATCATTTTACCCGATCGCATAGAAGTGATTCTCTCCCTACCTAATCGACCACTGCGCCACTATGCAACATAAATAGCTCAAAGAGACCTGGAACACCTTCTCAACAAGATGCGACGCTCTCTAAGACGCATCTTCCTTGACCAGGAACGCCTACCGCTTTCTCAAAAGGTTTACGATTGGCTAGTCCGACCAGCTGAATCTGAGCTGGCAGCAAGTGGCATCAAAACTTTGGTATTTGCCTTAGATGGCTCCTTGAAGAACATACCGATGGCAGCACTCCACGACGGTCAGCAGTACCTGATAGAGAAGTACAGTGTTGCCCTAACCCCAAGTTTACAGCTACTCGAATCTCGACCCTTGGCTCGCGAACAAATCAATGTACTGGTTGGTGGATTGAGCGAAGCAAGGCAAGGCTTTTCAGGGTTGCCTGGTGTAGAGTTTGAAGTCAAGCAGATCAAGTCCAAGATCCCCACTCAGGTGCTTCTAAATCAGCAGTTTACCAGCAAAGCTCTGCAAGACCAGATTAAGGCAGTTCGTTTCCCCGTAGTGCATCTGGCAACCCACGGTCAGTTTAGCTCTAACGCTGAAAATACGTTTATTCTCGCTTGGGACGAACGTATTAACGTTAAAGAGTTGGGTGGATTACTGCAAGCGAGAGCACAGAATGAGCGCAAGCCCATTGAGTTACTAGTACTTAGCGCTTGCCAGACTGCTGTTGGTGACAACCGAGCGGCTTTGGGAATGGCTGGTGTAGCGGTGCGATCCGGGGCACGCAGTACCCTAGCAACCTTATGGTCTGTAGACGATCGCTCTACCTCATCATTTATGGTTGAATTTTACCAAGGGCTAGCCCAGTCGCAGGTAACAAAAGTTCAAGCTCTGCGTGATGCCCAACTGGCGCTACTGAAGCAACCTGAATTTAGACATCCATATTTCTGGGCACCCTTTGTCCTTGTCGGAAATTGGCTTTAACAACTGACTTGAGAATTTCCCTGCAAGCTGATGCTAGGTATTACCTTTCTACAGATATTACAACTGGATTAGACAGAAATTACTAATACCTTTTATGAAGGTCTCAACAAAACTGCCTACCTGTCACAAAAATGAAATTGGAGATCACAGACTATAGTTTCACGCAGTTCTACAGAAAATTAAAGCTTCCTTGCAGTCAATCACAAAAACTCAAGAGAGCTGTACTAAAGTCTAGGAACTCTACTTTAGGTCAAAGCTTAATTGGCTATGTCGCTAATTTGCCTGAAAGGGAAATTGACCGGAACTCCAGGCATTGTCAGCATCAGCCTAGCAGCTACTGCACCTGATTTGGAGATGGGTAAGGACTACAAGTGGATAGTTGCACTCGCTTGTCAGTTGGGGAACTTACGCCAGAAGATCCATTTGTGGAGGCATTAATCCGGAGTATCTAACCGGATTCTTCCTTGAGTCAATTAGATCGGGCGAAACCTCTAGAGCGGGTGGCTTTGTATGCCAAGTCTCGAAACTGGTACAATGCTTTAGCAAATCTGGCTGAACTCCGAAAAGCCCAACCCAATGACGCAGAAGTGGCATCTGCCTAGAAAGAATTAATGCAGGTGGCTGGGTTGGATGCGATCGCAGATGCACCTCTGAAGTAAGTGACAAGGCGATTCGCTAACGCGATCGCTTCGCTTAACGCACTTAGAGAATGGCTTTGAATGGCAAAAGACGCACTCGCCCCAGAATATCCTTCAGTTTTCTGATTTTTCCGAGCCAGAAATGTGGAGCAGTACTTAAGTTTTTTTATCCCTAAGTGTCATGAACCAAGTTATTCCCCGCGTCTGGATTGCTAGCAGCATTGCCCTCGGCTATTTGGTAACGGTTAACTCTGTCCGGGCACAAATTGTTCCAGATAATACCCTCCCGGTTAATTCTAGAGTCACCCCTGGATGTACAGTCTGCACGATTGAGGGTGGTACTGTGCGCGGTGTCAACCAGTTTCACAGTTTCAGCGAGTTTTCTGTGCCTACGGGAGGGGAGGCGTTTTTCAATAATAGTTTGCGAATTCAGAATATTTTCAGTCGCGTTACAGGTAACTCGGTTTCTAATATTGATGGGTTGCTGCGTACCAATGGCACAGCAAATTTGTTTTTCCTCAATCCGAATGGAATTATCTTTGGTCCGAATGCTCAGTTAAATATTGGTGGTTCGTTTTTTGCGAGTACAGCAAATAGTTTCAAGTTTCCCAATGGCAGTGAGTTTAGTGCTACCACTCCGACGGCGCCACCGTTGTTGAGGATTAATGTGGCTCCAGGGTTGCAGTGGGGGACAAATCGTTCTGGGGGAACAATCACCAGTACTGGAAATTTAGGGGTGGGGCAAGATTTAACCCTAGCCGCAGGTAATCTTGACTTACAGGGTCAGCTTGATGCTGGAAGGGATTTGACGCTCTTGGCACAGGATACGGTGCGGGTGCGCGACTCAGTGGTAACTCCGTTTGTGGCGCTTTCGGGTGGGAATCTCACGATTCAGGGGAATGGCGGTATCGACATCTTTGCGCTGAATCATCCGACACAAACACCGCTTGTGAGTGGCGGCAATCTCAGCTTAATCAGTGATGGGATTATTTCTGGGGATGCTCGGATGAGCAGTGGTGGCAGTTTTTTCATCAAGAGTTTATCGGGTGGACTGGCAAATTTTGTAAGTAAACATGACCCGATTATCAGTGCCAATGGCGATGTAGATGTTGCAGCTAACTATACAGGAACATCACTGTTAGTTGAAGCCAAGGGAAATATTCGATTCCAGGGCAATATCAACATCATTGGACCAGATACTAGCACTTTGCCTCCTGGGCTAGACACGGCAACACTTAGTACAAGTTCAGCATTAATTATGCGTTCCGGGCAGAATACTCTGGCTTATGGGGGTGTCAATTCTGGCACAGTACCTGCCTCTAGCACTGGAGGTGTACCTGCTGGAATTACTATAGATGGGGATATTATCGTGCAGCCGTTCAATGGGGCTGGGGGAATAGTTAACCTATTGGCAGCATCGGGGAATGTCAGTACCGGATTAATTAGCACCAATGGACAACAAGAACCTCTACCTCCTGGCTTTCCTGATTTTGTTGATCTTACAGGGGGTGCAATAAGCATTTTCGCCGTAGAGGGCAGTATTTCCACCAGCCAGTTGTACTCTTTCTCGTACTCTAAATCTAACAATGTGGAGCGGGGAGGCGATATTAGCCTGATTGCCACAGGAGGTGGCATTACTACAGGGGATTTGTACTCTTTCTCGTTCTCTGAGTCAGGCAATGTAAGCCAGGGGGGCGCAATTCACCTTGAAGCCGCGTCTGGCAACATTTCCACTGGCAATTTGGAATCTGGGTCGCAATCTCAGTTAAGTACTGCAGGTCAGGGGGGCGCAATTCACCTTGAAGCTGCCTCTGGCAGTATTACCACTGGCAATTTGAAATCTTGGTCGTTTTCTCTTTCTGGTATGGCGGATCAGGGGGGCGTGATTCAGCTTGAAGCTGCCTCTGGCAGTATTTCCACTGGCAATTTGGAATCTGGCTCAACCTCTATTCTTGGTATAGCAGACCAGGGGGGGGCGATTAGCCTTAGTGCTACGGGAGGCAGTATTACTGCTGATAATTTGAACTCTTATTCCCAGTCTGAAGAGGGCACAGCCAGAAATGGAGGTGCGATTAGCCTTAGCGCGACCGGGGGCAGCATTACCACTGGCAAGTTGGACTCTCGCTCGGAATCTGATGAGAAAGGTCGCACCGCAGCAGATGGGGGCATGATAAATATTAATGCCACAGGAAAC
>CADCTM010000886.1:0-2080 GCA_902805485.1 uncultured Coleofasciculus sp.
GGTGTTATTGATGTCATGGAAGAACTTTATAAGTTCACTATGTTATTGCGTGACAAGGTTGATTATCTGACAGACCGTTAAAGTGAGCGTAAGGAAAAGCGAGAGAACAAACTGTTCAGGTTGCCAATAGTATCCTTGAGATTAACGAAGAGTAAAAGCATTTAGAAGTTTTTTCTAATAACTTAAAACCTCTAGCCGCTTTCGTCTAGAGGTTCCTTTTTGGGAATGTGTCCAGTTTACTTAAGTCATGGAAAAATTCTCCTTGATATTGCGTTATTCGATGTTCAAGCTGCTTCTACCTAGATGCGCTAATATCCAGGCAGAGTAGTATTCTGAAAGTTACGAGAACCTTGATAACTTGTTAAATCGGCTAGCTCTTGCAAACTTTTCTCGCCTGGGTAGAATTTGCTGTTTATTTCCCAAGTGGGGAAGCCTTGAATATTGGCAGATTGACACAGGTCTGGACGAGCCTTTTTGCCTTCGGGGTTACATTCAATGTAATCGAATTGACTAGCCGCTTCTTTACCAAAAAGTCGCTTTTGGTTTTGGCAATGGGAACAGGTAAAAGCGCCATACATTTTGGCTCCCACCTGTTTAAGATGCTGTGCCAAGGCAATTTCAGAAGCACCAGAGGATGTCGTAATTACAAAATCGCTCTGAGTGGCAGCACGAGGGTTATTTACACTGGCATAAACGCCCAATGTACTAACTAGCACTAGCATTCCCACCATAATTCCGGTGAAAATTAGTTGTCCAACGTCTTCCCATTCACGACCAATTAATGCCAGGACAAAAAGGCTGGTTGAAAACAGAGCCGAGGCAACACAGTAAATACATACTACCTTAATTACAAAAGCCAGCAGATACATTAGGTAGCCGCTGAAAACCAGCATTGCTGTTGCACCAGCAAACAGTAACAGTCCAGTCCAGTTTTCTAGATTGGTGCGAAGGTTTTTCTTATCTGCTGAATTTACCAATAGGGGAGCAATGGCAAAAGCAACCATGCTGGCATAGGCGAGAAAACCAAACAGGGTGAGGGGTAAACCAAAGACAGTGGCGTAAGGACTCGAAAGAACCACATCGCAACCGCTAATAGGGCAGATAGCAGTTCCTTGGGTTAGTTTGGTGACAGTTAAATAGCCAGTTCCTACAGCCCCGATTGTGGCAATTCCTATCATGATTGGACGTGAAAAACGATGAACCCAAGGAATAGAACGTCGGCGTTTCATAAAACCTCACAATCGTAAAGTTAAAATTTGGTCAGCAATACTAAATGACAATTCGACTTAAGCTAATTGTGGTAAGTTTCTTTGAATACTCTAGAAACCTCTGCACTTTAGTACTCATAAGGATTTTTTGGTCTGGGAATAGGCTTAATCGACCTCGCTTGAATGGTCAGTTGACGCTTACCTCCTAACTCGGTTGCAATCATTTGACCTTCAACTTCCAGCCAAGTATCCGGTAGATAAGCCTTACGGCTTTGGGTGAGTTGAATGGGGAACCCCACGGGGTAGGCATCTAAGGCACAATGAGCAATTACAAAACGTGTAAGTAGTAAAAATTGATCGGGGAGTTTGGTATTGTAAACCACAAATCCCTGGACTTTAGCTTTTTCAGGGGCTTAGGTTCAGTCATGGATTCGTCGGGCGGACAAAGTTCATCGTAAATGCAAGCCAGTTTCCGTAAAGGTGATCGAAGCGAAACCCAGCTCCTTCAGCCAAACGGCGAACTGTACTCTGGCTTTGATAGTGCGGATCGGGGATGACTTCGGTAATCGACAGGACACCACCAGGTTTGAGCGCTTCATAGACCTCTCGTAGCGCCGCTTCCCGGTCTGGAATCTCTCCCAACACCGTCACTAGCCACGCCCGATCGAAGGCATGATGTTCAAGTTTGCCTTCGCCTGCTCCAGCCCGTATCATTCGCACGTTGGTTAGATTTGGTTGTTCACGCACCCGCTTTGCTACCTGATCCAACATACTTTGCTGGATGTCTAATGCGACAACCTCGCCGTTGAATCCTACCCGTTCAGCAGCCGGAATGGTAATTCGCCCCGGTCCACAGCCAATATCTAAAACGC
>CADCTM010000886.1:2090-5333 GCA_902805485.1 uncultured Coleofasciculus sp.
TTATTAGGGGCAATTTCCAGACGATCGAGAATGGTTGCACTGCTGGCAACGGCATTCATGTATCCGTTTTCCAATGACCAGGCTAGCCAGGGTGGGCAAGGCAGCGATTGTTGTCGAGCAGCAAACCGCCACCATAGACCTATCCCAGTCAAAATGGCAAAGAGTACCCCCATGTCAAACAAAATTGTTCTCATTTGTTTAATTCACATTGATTTGAACAGATGGTTCTTTTGGCTGATGAGTGTCTCAATCGACTTAAGCTTCATCAATCTTGGTGTTAAACAGCCGCATGGCGTTGAGAGTCACTAAGAGGGAAGACCCCATATCTTCTAAGACCGCCATTGGCAGTCCAATTACCCCCAAGGTTCCCAGGAGAATGAACGTTCCGTTCAGAACCAAAGCAATGACAATACTTTGTTGAATTACCGACATTGTGCGGCGACTCAGTTGAATGGCGTAAGCCAAGCGTCTTAAATCATTGCCTACAATCACCACATCAGCGGCTTCAAGCGCAACGTCGATGTTGCCTACTGCAAAACTGACATCTGCGGCAGCCAGGGCGGGAGTATCGTTAATGCCGTCCCCAACCATACCTACAGTTCCTTTGTAGCGAAGGTTGTAAATTGCCTGAAGTTTATCTTCAGGTAGTAACTCGGCTTGATAGTCATTAATTCCGATCTGTTGAGCAATCTGAGAGGCAACAGAGCCACGATCGCCTGTTAGCATCACCAATCGCTTCAATCCAATTCGTTTCAACAACCGTACTGCTTCAATTGATTCCAAGCGAAGTCCATCTGCTAGGGCGATCGCTCCAATTAAGCCCTGTTGAGTTCCGACTAGCACGGGAGTATGCCCAAAAGATTCAATCTCAGCCAACAAGGATTCCGCTGCTGCTGACAGAGGAATTTCTTGCTCTGTAAACAACCGCCGATTGCCGACAAAGTAAATGGACTGTCCGAACTTTGCCCAAATTCCCTTACCGGGGATAGCTGTAAAGGTTTCTGGAGTCTCTAGTTCCATTCCCTTTGCTTTTGCTGCTGTTACAATCGCCTTTGCTAGGGGATGTTCCGATTGTTGTTCTAAGGAAGCCGCGAGTAGCAGCACTGTATTTTCCCCCATTTCTCCCAAGTTATAAACCTTTTGTACGATAGGCATTCCCTGAGTAATCGTGCCAGTTTTATCGAAGGCAAGGGTTGTTAGCCGTCCGGCTGTCTCCAGTGCATTTCCACCCTTGAATAACACACCTTTTCGGGTTGCAGCCCCAATTGCACTAACCAGGGAAACGGGTGTAGCAATCACTAAAGCACAAGGGCAGGAAATTACTAGCAATACCAATGCCTTATAAAGCCACACGTTAAACGGTTGAGCAAATAATAACGGCGGGATAAACGCAATCCCTGCTGCCAAAGTCAGAACAATCGGCGTGTAAATAGCAGAAAAGCGGTCAACCCACTGCTGGATGGGAGCGCGGCTCTCTTGGGCTTCCTCCACCAAATGAATGATGCGGGAAACTGTTGTGTCTTTTGTGGAGTGGGTTATCTGAACTTCCAAAAAGCCAGTCTGGTTCAACGTGCCTGCAAAAACGCGATCGCCCTTTTCTTTATCCTCTGGGATGGCTTCCCCGGTAATCGGAGATTGGTCAACGGCACTTATACCTTCTATCACTATGCCATCGAGCGCAATGCGCTGCCCCGGTCGGATTGTCAGAATCTCGCCAACTTGAATCTCTTCAACAAGAACTGAAACCTCTTGCCCGTTCCGCTTTATGGTAGCGGTTGGTGGAGTCAAGTCCATCAAAGAACGAATGGCATTGCGGGTCCGACTGAGTGTGAAAGTCTGTAACGTTGTCCCCAAGGCGAACAAGAAAACAACCAGTGCGCCCTGGAACCAGAAATTCAAAATAGCAGCTCCAATAGCCGCAAGCGACATCAGCAAGTTCATGTCGGCTCGACGCAGTTTCAAGGCAATCCATGCGGCTCGTGCAATCGGCAGGAAAGCAATAATAAGGCTAACGGCATAGAAACCTTGAGCAATCCAACCGAGGGATAACACTTGTTCGGCAATCAGTCCCAGCACTAAGCCAATGCCACTAAAAAGAACAGTCTGCCCCCGTCGCGTCAAAAGCCAGAATTGCCAACCTGTCAAGTCAGATTTAGGTGATCGCTGGCTTGTTGTTGGCTGGCTCTGTGGCAAAGCATCAAAGTCAGTGCCTGTATCCCCAACGTTGGCTTGAAGTTTTTTAGTAGAAGTCTTTAAAGGAGCTTGCTCAACGGTATAGCCCAGGTCTGTAACACGCTTGATGATGTCGGCTTCACGGACTTGTTGGAGGTCATAGGATACGTTCAATCGTTCCGATGCAAAGCTGACGGATACCTTAGTGACTCCAGTCAACTGCTGCAAATTCGCTTCAATAGTCTTGGCACATCCCCCACAATCCATCCCTCTGACCTGTGCTTGAAGCGTTTGGGTTGGATTGGCTGGAGCGATATCAAGGGTGTAACCTAGAGCCGTGATGCGATCACTAATCGTCGTTTCCTCGACTTGGGATGGGTTATAGGAGACGGTAAGCTTTCCACTGGCAAAGTTGACAGAAGCTTTTTCCACACCAGGTAGAATCACTAGATTTGCCTGAATGGTTTTGGCACAGCTAGGGCAGTCCATCCCATCAACTATTGCTTGTAAGGTACTTTTTGAGGAGGTTGGGTTCATGAAACGGTTGGCTATTCAGGAAACAAACACGACCTGGACTATGATGCAGGTATCGACAGCCGGGTAATTCGATACAGATCGACCTATCCGGTTAGCATATCAGTGAGAACTGATATGTCTTCTTTAAAGATATCAGTAAATATCAGTTATTACTGATATGTCAAGCCTCTCCTCGTGTTGCTGCCTATCAATGATTGCCAAACCTCAAGTTACCAAAACTCAAGCTACCGATCTGAAGGTCAAACTGTTTCGGGGATTTTCTGACTCCTCGCGTTTGTCTATCCTCCATGCTTTGCGAGACAGTCCGCTAACTGTCAACGAAATTGTTGAAGCGACGGGACTGACGCAGTCTAATGTTTCCAATCATCTAAGTTGTCTGCGCTGCTGCGATTTGGTTGTCCGTCAACAGCAGGGTCGTTATGTATACTACCAACTCAGCGATGTCCGAATCGCCAAGCTTCTCGACCTTGCCGATGAATTATTGGCTGATGTCGCTCAAGGCGTAGACTCTTGCAATCGCTATGGTGTGAAACC
>CADCTM010000886.1:5343-6960 GCA_902805485.1 uncultured Coleofasciculus sp.
TCCTCTTCTGTCACTCTCCGAAAACATTTGCCATTTCTGAATTCTAGAGCCTTTGTATATCAAGCGATCGCCAGATTTTTTTCTAACAACAAATACAGCCACCAAGTTTTTCTAATAGGATAGCTTGTATTGATTGACTGACAATGTTTCTGGAGATTGCTTTCCCGGATCGTGACAGAAGAAGGTTACAGCGCTTGAAAAGCGCATGAGGTACAGTAACAGCAATGAGTGCTAATTCATATAAATTTGAATATAAACATCCTATCACTTGTACCTTATTAGCTTGAAAAACGCTGTAGAATACCTCCTTTAGGGAGAGATACAATTTACTCAAGGAAGAAAGATACTTCGACTGGATTAGATGGACAAAAACCGTCAACAAGCGGTAAATTTTTGAATAAATGAGCTGAGTGTTGTTCATCTCTCTGATTTCTAGATGTCATTTGGCGAAAGTGACCTAACGCCCATCTTGATTTCTAAAAGTTCCCTAAGGTGCGGTATATGTTGAGAATGCGTGAAATTGTCCAGCAGGCTATCAACACAGGCTATTTGGATATACAGGCTGAGGAGCAACTGCGACAGCTTTTAAGCACTAAATATGATGGAGATGACTTAAGGTTGTTCATGAAGTTGCAATTAGCCGCAATGAATGGAGAAGTCAGGCTTGAATCCCACGAGCAGCGACGGTTATTGAGTACTCAATCGCTAGCCTACTCAAGGAGAAGTTGGACGCACCCACAGGAGCTGTCCAACTCGCATCGCACCGCTACGCTAGCGCGTGAAGCCTAGGCACTATTAGACAAGTCTGTTCAACTTCCATACTTTGGTAAAAAGCGATCAGCGAGAGCTGATGCCGTAAGATAAGGTTATGAAACCCGTTAAGTACAAGAAGAGAGGCGTGTCCTTTTCTATTGAGCCAAAAGAATGTTCAAGTAGGGAACAGGGTAAAAATTTTACAGCCAACTTATGTAGCCGGAAAAACTGGAGTTATCTGTGGTAGAGAAGAGTTACTAGGAGTTCAACTGAGCGAGCGCTGGTTAATCCGGGTAGCTTCTGAGACTGAAAATATTGTGGTGTCTGTGACTCTAGATGAGTTTCAGATCCTCAGCTAGGCTATTACTTCAAGTTAATCAATTCTTAACCTTGTTTCAACCCTCGATCGCACCCCGCCAGAGAATCAATAGGGTGGCTACAGCCTAGAGCAGCCCCACCGTAAGGCACACAGCGACAACGAGTCTGAGGCAATCAGCTCCTATTACAGCAAGGTAGCGCTATTCCAAAGGCGGGGATTTTCTTTCAATGCTTCAATTCGTTGCATAAAACCTCAATTCATTACACCCTTGACAATTCTGACTAAATTATCCGCCTTGATTGTAAACGAAGGATGGAGGCGCTCACGTCTACGAAATCAGCCAAGCCGATAACTGTAATTATCTTCCTTATGTAATCGTAGAAATGCTTGTAGCTCAATTTCGTAGGAGCTAGCGCGGTAATGATTACCCGTCTGGTCTGAAAGCGATCACGTTAGCGAAGCGCTGCTGAAAGTGATCGCGTTTTGGGTTAGTTGAATTATCTCCTTTCATACGCCTAAATGGAAAAGCGATCGCCCGTTCGGTA
>CADCTM010000887.1:0-14649 GCA_902805485.1 uncultured Coleofasciculus sp.
ATAACAGCGGGAACCGCTGTAAAACCTGTTGAATTAGGAGTTACCAAAACAATGACTAAAGAGAAAAAAACGACCTCTAGCACAGCAGAAGATAAAAAACTAGAGGAGATTAAAAGCCATCTCTTGGCGACTGGACTTGAGGACTATGGATTTTGGTGGCAAGAAATGGCTAAAAAGAAAGCCGTTCAATCTGAACCAGATAAACCTTTTCGTCGGGGTCGGATTTGGAGTTAAATTGACCCTTTTATCCTAAGCTAACCCATCAGGTTAGCTTAGGTAATTTAAATTACATCCCGCAGCTTACGGGTATGTTCCACCAAGCTTTCAGCAAATTGATCGAAGCGCTGGGAGAGTTTTTCATCCAACAGCTTGCCATCTTCACCAAACGCTTTCCAAGATTGACCGATCGCAATTTGTTCTGGTATTACCCAACCATGTACCCAGCGCATAGTCAGGCGTAAATCGTTCAGAGCATTGCTGTTAGAAGGTCCCCCCAATACACTAATTAAACCCGTTACCTTACCCGATAACTGGTCAAAGCTCATCAAATCTAAGGCATTTTTCAGGACGCCGCTCATACCGCCATGATATTCCGGCGTTGCTAAAATTAAGCCGTCTGCTTGCTGAACTGTTTCCCGCAACCGGATCACATCTGGATAACCAGGATATTCATCACCGCCTGTACAAAACGGCAGTTGCATCTGACGCAGATCAAGAATTTCTGTTGATGCACCTAACGCCTGCACTCGCTGAATTGCTACAGCCAAAGCTTGATAGCTAGAGGCTTCAGGACGCAAACTACCACCAATTCCGACAATTTTTACCATGTTACTAATATCTCTACTCAACTTTAAAAATACTGGGTTTAACTTAGATATTTACGATGGTTCATGCCCTCTATACAGAGAAGGTAATAATCGCTACAATTAATAATATGAAGTCGTTATGAATACACATTATCATAACGAGTTAAACTCAACTGCGTCAAGTCACGGCTTCGGGACTAGGATGGTACGCTGCCCCTACAGTCCACTCTTGATTGGTGAACCCTGGGCAGATACGGCAGCAATTGAGACAGTTAAACTAGAAGTTAGAAAGAGATTAAAAAATCACGTCACGCACTATACATGCGTAACGTACTCTCTCATGGCAGTTGAGTTAAAGCAGGAAGCACAAGGAAATTCTGATGAATAACAGCTCCTGGATGAGGACATGGATGGGACATAAATCGCTAAACAGTCAAACAAAAGCTCAAGCGACGCACGAACAGGTTTCAAAGCAAAACAAGCAAAAAGTCGTGCCCCCAAAATCAAAATTATGGCATCTTGCCGCAAGTTTACTCCTATTTCAAGGGGTAATGTTAGGAACCCCGCTTCAAGCGCAGGAAGCATCGCAAAAAACACTCAGCTACGGGCAGTTGTTGCAAAAAGTTGACGCCGACGAAGTTAGTAAAGTCGAAATCGATCCAACGACAAGAATAGCCAAAGTTAGACTAAAAGGGTCTAAGTCCAATGACCAACCGCAAGAAGTGCTATTGTTGGAGCAAAATTCCGAGTTAATCGAAAAACTTCGTAACAAAGAAGTTGAATTGGATGTTGAATCAACCGCTGATAATTCGGCAGTTCTTGGGTTGGTCGCCAATTTATTTTTGCTCTTATTGTTAATGGCAGGATTAATGATGATCCTGCGTCGCTCTAGCAGTAGTTCCGGTCAAGCCTTAAACTTTGGAAAATCCAAGGCACGGTTCCAAATGGAAGCCAAAACTGGCGTTTTATTTGATGATGTTGCCGGAATTGAAGAAGCAAAAGAAGAACTGCAAGAAGTTGTTACCTTCCTCAAACAACCGGAACGCTTTACCGCCATTGGGGCAAAAATTCCGAAGGGGGTGCTGTTAATTGGGCCGCCTGGAACTGGTAAAACCTTATTAGCAAAAGCGATCGCAGGTGAAGCAGGAGTTCCCTTCTTCAGTATTTCCGGTTCAGAATTCGTGGAAATGTTTGTGGGTGTTGGTGCTTCCCGCGTCCGCGACTTGTTCAAAAAAGCCAAAGAAAACGCCCCTTGTTTAATCTTTATCGATGAAATTGACGCCGTTGGTAGACAGCGCGGCGCAGGTATCGGCGGTGGAAATGATGAACGCGAACAAACCCTGAACCAATTGCTCACGGAAATGGACGGTTTTGAAGGCAATACAGGGATTATTATTATTGCTGCAACAAACAGACCGGATGTTCTGGACTCGGCATTGTTGCGTCCCGGACGTTTTGACCGTCAAGTGATGGTTGATGCTCCCGATCTTAAAGGGCGACTGGGGATTTTGGAAGTTCATGCTCGCAACAAAAAAATTGCCCCGGAAGTTTCCTTAGAAGCGATCGCACGACGGACTCCTGGGTTTACCGGTGCCGACTTAGCCAACCTGCTCAACGAAGCGGCAATTCTCACCGCAAGGCGGCGCAAAGACGCCATTACCATGCTAGAAATTAACGACGCCGTTGACCGCGTAGTTGCCGGGATGGAAGGCACACCGTTGGTGGACAGCAAGAGCAAGCGCTTAATTGCCTACCACGAAGTCGGACACGCCGTGATTGGGACTCTCTTACCCCAACATGACCCTGTACAAAAAGTCACTCTGATTCCGCGCGGACAAGCCCGTGGACTGACCTGGTTTACCCCGGATGAAGAACAGGGCTTAGTGTCCCGTTCTCAACTCCTAGCACGCATTACGGCGGCTTTGGGAGGAAGAGCGGCAGAAGAAGAAATTTTTGGTGATGCGGAAGTGACGACCGGTGCGAGTGGCGACTTGCAACAAATTACCGGGTTGGCGCGACAGATGGTGACACGTTTTGGCATGAGCGATTTAGGTCCTCTGTCATTGGAAAGCCAAGGACAAGATGTCTTTGTTGGCGGCGGTTTGATGTCATCGCGGTCGGAATACTCCGAGGAAATTTCTGCCAAAATTGATGCCCAAGTGCAGACAATTGTGGAGCATTGTCATATTCAAGCGCGTCAACTCATTCGCCATAATCGCATCGTCATTGATAAATTAGTCGATCTGTTGATTGACAAAGAAACGATTGAAGGCGACGAGTTACGGCAAATTATGGAGGAACAAAATCAGTTGAAGACTGATAACTTGGTGGCTTCGAGTTAGGGCTGGCGAGAAAAAATCATCGATCGCTAACTACAGTAGGGGCACAAAGCCGTATGCCCCTACAATAAATTTTGCCCTAGCATCTCAATCCCGTTGTTGCCGATAAGTCGAGGCAGTTGAGCCTCTTTGTTGGCTGTACATGGCTCGTAGCACCCGTGCCGGGTCTATATAATCGCTGGCATACTTCACCGCCCAGTGCAGATGCGGGCCGGTTGTACGACCACTCATCCCGACTCGACCAATTCTTGCTCCCGTTGGTATCTGTTGACCTTCCCAAATTTGAATGCCGCCTTCGCGGTCAATGAGATAACGACCACTGGCACGGGTTTCTGTATGTCCTTTCATGTGGCAGTAGACGTGCTTCCAGTCTCCTGATTGGATTTTAATTGAGGTTCCGCAAGCTGTATCATCGGATACTTCTACGACTTGACCTGTCCACCAGTTGCGGATGTAGCTGCCTTCCGGTGCTGCCATGTCTAAACCGCTATGAAATTCTGAACCATAGCCACCGGTGGCAGAGGATCGGTAGCCGAAGGGAGAGGTATAGGCGAGAAAATTTTCGACGGGAAAGGATGCCGCCTGCCAGTAATTAACGCTGGCTATCTTAGCTGGTCTAAGGTCTGATGCTCTGACGCCTTTGCCAATCACGAGCGAGAATGTGACTATACCTATGAGAGTAAGTCCTGCTAAAAGTAAAAATTTTGGGAGTGAACTCTTACGGTTTCGGTTGTGTAGGCGCTTCGATACTGGCTGCATTTGTTGGTGATGGTTGGTGACTACGGTTATTGGGTAGCTGGCACCCGATGCAACACGTTCAGTTCCTTTAAGGGACTTGGGGTAGTTAAAGGTCACTTGGTGAATTTTTACGCATAGGTCATTAATTCTTCGCAGTATCTTACTCTAGACAGTTGCCTTTTCAACACCCTCTGGAATGTTTAAGGGCTGGATGGAAGTCCCAGAGAGGTTTTTGGATTTCAATACAAAAATTCGCACTGAGAAGAAAAAAGCTGGGGAGGTTAATCCTCTGGATTCAGCCAACTGAAAACGGCTGTCGGGATTTTGTGCAAGTTTTAATTTTTCGGTTTTTACAAATTAATCACCGCTTGAGCGACTTGATCAGGAAACATCTAGCTGTTGGGTTGGTTTGTGAGTTTTTGTGTATTCCTGCAATCCTGTAGTCTTGTTAAGATGCCTTAATAGTTATTAATTAGCTGTTCACTATCCCTTAACTGATGCTGACTGACATTTTGCCGTTTCGATTTGAGTTGGAGGCGACTGCAATTGCGGGTACTTCTCTGTGGTCGCTGGCGCTATATTTAAGCTTCTCGTCCTTGAATGCTTGGGTGATGGAGCAATTGAACCGTTGGTTTAATTTTGCAGGGCGTCTCTACACCTCTACTGAGGAATTTGAAAAAACTCGCCCAAACCGAGAAGCACAACTTGCGCTCATTGCCTCACTTTTTAGTATTGTGCCTTTTTTAATAATTGGTGGCTTGTGTAACTGGGGCGTTGAACTTAGTCTCGGTCGTAGTTGGGCAATTAGTATGGGTATCCTGGCTTGTATGGGTTGTGGTGTTTATGAATTGGGGCGTCGCGATGGTCGCTCGGATTAGTTATTTGTTTTTTAATACTAATAAATAATGGAATTTCCGGTTTATTTTTGGCTGGGATCGTTGCGGATTCATCCTCATTTTTTATTTGAGTCATTGCATATGCGATGGCTTCAGCCCGGTGAGGATGTCAACTTATTCGTATTCTTAATTTCCTGAACTAGAGAAGAACCTTTGGTAACTTGATTATGAAGCTTGTCCCCTTGCCCTCCGTACTTTCAACCTCAATCGTGCCTTGATGCGCCTCAGTAATACTCTTTGCTAAAAATAATCCTAATCCCCATCCCGTTTGATCCTCAGCAGAGATGGTTCGACGAAATTGTTGAAATAGGATTGATTGAGCGTCTAGGGTAATCGGCTCGCCTTCATTATGGATGGTGAGGCTGATCTGCGTTTGGGTTTGCTGGAGTGTGAGTGTAATCGGCGTGCTAGTAGCACCATATTTCACAGCGTTAATTGCTAAATTTTCAATCACCCGCCGTATTTCTTTTGGGCTGCAATAGCTCCTGATATCAGAATCAGAGACCACAACAAACCGCTCTCCATAAGCGAAGCTCAAATCTTCCCCTACGTCCCGGACTAGCTTGTCTAAATCGCATTCTTCAAATTTAAGTTTTAAGCCCTCCCCTGTCCTTAGCCGACTCGCATCAAGCAGATTTTGAATCATCGAATCTAGTCGATTGATCGCACCGAGCATTCTCGCTGCCACATCTACGTGGCTATCTCCTCGTTCAAGCCGCCGCAGAGTCAGTTGAGTTCCCATTTTTACGACATTGATGGGACTTCTAAGATCGTGAGTTAGCGTCACCATAAATAGTTCTTGAATATCTCGCAGTGTCTCGGAGAATTGAGTTGCAGAGTCATTAACGGCTTGCTCAATGGAGCCGATAATAATGTCTCGATCCCGCACTCCTAAAGGTGCTTCTTCCTCTAAAACTTGAAAGATGACTTTACGGAGGATTTGATACTCGAAAATCAGTTGACTCATAGAGTAGTCAGCATATCCTGCCCGTTCCTGCCCATGCAGCTTGCTAATCCGAGTGCTTTCTACCTCGTCGGACGCGATTCGGGCAGGTGTTCTGTCAATCATGGTTGAGAGTTCATCTACCAGTTGGTTTAAGTACAGGGGTAGCGAATTTTGCAAGACAAGAGAGTCTTGATGCATTGATGCACCGACTTCATCACGCGCCCACTTCTCCCATATCTGCATGATTCTTTCAACATTTTGCTTAAGATGGTCAGACGCTTGGTTAGACATCGTTTTTGATTTTCTGCATGAGTGGAGGTAGAGGGAAATTTCTAAAACGTCGGTTTGAGCAGTGTTCCCACGCGATGGACAACGAGCGCACTAGGATAAGTTGAAAGGAAGATGCAGAAATAATTTTGAGCCTCATCATTTTACAGGCATTGCGAGGAGAAGGGTGTTGTGCGACGTGCATTCCCACCGCTAGCAACATCAGGGTATATCGGCAGTTTCCATCTTCGCGCTGAATCTTGCTCTTTACTCCACTGCGGCGCTACTCAATGACATCCGCCCAACGAATTGGGGTGTATGTCTCAGGAAAAGATGGGGAGACGCTCGCAGCACACTTATCAACTATTATTGGTTTTATTCCCTTAGTTCTTGTGCTTTGATCCGTTTTATATATAATTTCAATTATTTTATGGCTCAAGCATAAATAGAGATATAGGGCAATAAGCGTTTTTATTTTTGGTGTGCTTGTCTTAACAGCATTCACGTTATATTAAATAATTAACTGTCATCTGCCTGGATTATCCGTAACTCAGGCAAAAGTAAAAGCTTGACTAAATAAAAACTGCTGATTGTTATTACTTTATTTAGTTAGACAGATAAAGTTGTTTCACCACCAATTCAGCAAGCTTTTGTGCTGCACCAGGTTGACCACGAACGGCACGAAGTTGCTGACGCATTTCCGCCAATTTTTCCGGATGTTCTAAATAATCTAGCGCCATTTGTGCAACCTCAAAAGGCTCAAGCTTTCCCAATAATTCCGGCACAATTTCTCTCTTTGCCCAAATGTTTGGCCAGGCAAATAAACGCTTTTTTCGTAAAACCTGTTGTATGATCAAAAAATTAATTATCCTAGCCAAACCTTGCCCAACTCCAGGCAAACGAGCTAAAAGACCTGGTAGTCCGTCCCAAGCCCGCATTGCATCCAGTTGCTGCGTGGGTAATAAAACAATCATCGGCACTGCTAAAGAACCCAACTCTGCCGTATTCGCGCCCACGGTAGTTAGGCACAGGCAACATTGAGATAATAAATCGTGAGCCGGGAATGACTGCCAAAGTTCAACAGATAAGCTGCTAGATGTCTTCAGAAAAGGTCGCTCGTTGCTATCAGGAGGGGGGATAACCAGTTGAGCATCTGCCCAGCCTAATTGCTTAATCAAGGGGTTTTGTTGAGGATCAGCAAAACTCGCTAAAGTGGAGCAATCGAGAGTTGGCGCAACTGGGATGGCAAACCGGGTTTGAGGTCTAACTTTGTGGATAGATTCAGCGATCGCTAAAGTCAACGGCACTCCCTGAATCAGTTTTGCCGATTTTGACCCAGGCAGCAAGCCAACCACTTCAGTCTTTTGTCCTTGGTCTTTTTCCTGTAACTCACTAATACTTGACACATCTGCCATCAAATCGCCAACAACCGTAAACTTGTTAGCATACAATTTAGGAGCCGTGGCAATAACTTCGGGTTTCATTACGCCAAATTTGTCAATCCAGCGATGCCAACGCGCCTCCCACTCTGCATAGACAACTGTGCGATAGCCCAAGCGCTTACCAATAACGACACAGAAAAATTGGTCGCCACCTAAGAATACAACAACACCTTTCTCTCGCCAGTCCCAATTTTCTGCCGTCTTTCCCTTTAGTAAAAATGACAAGAAATGCTCTGCACTTTGCACTCGGTCAACTTCAGGATAAGATTTAGCGATCGCGGCTTCTTTACCAGTACCATTTGGACAAGGGCACAATATTACCGAGATGCGAACTAAAGAGCGATTATCCCCTAACTGTTGCCGCAATGCTCTCACAACAGGACGCACCCAGGTTGTCACCTCCCCAGGACCATTTGAGAGAATTAATATATCAGCGGCTTGCACTCCTTTATACTCCTACTTAATTAATGCCGAGTTGGCAACTGCCTAACGCTGTCTGCCATCTCAACAGCAGCTTACTTTGAGGAACTAACTTGACCCCAATAGATGTGTCATTAATGTTAGCAAGACCCCAGATATCAATAAAACTAAACACTCAAATTCTTCATCTCCAACTTTCCTCTTGACGAAAAAAGCTGCGTCAGTAAGACTATGAACGAACCAGTTACCCGAACTCGACCTGCTGTGCGAACAGGAAAAAGACGCCATAATCTTGGATATAGATTACCAATTTCGAGTTCTTGGAAAATGCCTCTACCCGACCAAACATTAATGTAAGCGTTCAGGCAAGACCGATTGATGACGCTTCACAAGTCATGAACCAAGAGACCTCTAGACCCTATGCGCGTTCTAATCCTCGCTGATGATTGTAATCCTGATTGGCCGTCTTTGCCAGTCGTTGGGTACAAATTTGCCCGTGCGATCGCTAATTATGCTGATGTTGTGGTTGCCACTCAAGTTCGCAACAAGCCGAATATCGAACGCGACGGCATGGGCAAAGCAAAAGTTGTTTATCTAGATACAGAAAAAATTGCCAAACCGATCTACGATCTAGCCGTTTTCCTTCGTGGTGGTACGACTACGGGCTGGACGATTCAAATGGCGGTTAATTACCCCAGCTATCTAGCATTTGAATGGGCGGCATGGAAACATTTTCAACAGGAGTTGGAAAATGGACAATTCGATGTCATTCATCGCATTACTCCGATGTCACCAACGCTACCCAGTCCCCTGGCAAAATGGAGTTCTGTGCCGTTCTTACTCGGCCCCCTAAATGGCAATCTCCCCTGGCCTAAATATTTTACAACCGAGTTAAGCCGTGAGCGCGAGTGGCTGAGTTCCCTTCGCAATGCTTACAAATTCTTACCCTACTATCAATCAACTTATAGCCGTGCTGCTGGCATTCTAGCGGCATTTGAACATACCATTGCCGACTTGCCAGAGTCTGTGCAATCAAAGACAATTAACTTTCCCGAAGTTGGTATTGATCCGGAACTATTTAGTCTGCCAAACCGCAGCAAACAGACGCAGATGACAATCCTGTTTGTTGGACGACTGGTGCCTTACAAGTTGCCAGAAGTGGTTGTTCGTGCCTTCGCTGCAAGCCCAATTCTACAGCAGCACAAGCTTGTGATCGTTGGAGAAGGTCCTGAGAGTGTGCGACTCGAGGAGATTATTCAAGAACAAAATTTAGCCCAATGTGTTGAACTAACCGGGAAAAAATCCCAAGCCCAAGTCGGAGAATTGATGCGACAAGCCGAAATTTTTGCCTTTCCTTCAATTCGCGAACTCGGCGCTGGGGTTGTTGTTGAGGCAATGGCTTGTGGTATGGCTTGTGTTGTGGTGGATTATGGCGGTCCGGCAACGCTGATCAGCGATGAATGGGGGGTTAAAGTGCCATTGGGCGATTTAGACTATCTTGTTCAGCAGTTTACACAAGAACTTGAACAACTGGTTAAGGAACCCGATCGCGTTGAACGTCTTGGACTTGCCGCACATCACCACGCGATGAGTAACTACTCCTGGGATGCCAAGGCAAAGATGACAATGGAGGTTTACAACTGGGTGACAGGAAGCCAGAATGTCAAACCGAATTTTGTGGAAAAGCCGATTACCATTGTGCCTGATCCAGCTTAAATCAACTTGTCTTTATGGAGGCGCTGTAGGGGAATGAAGGGATATTTTAGTCTTATCCTGACTCATCTCATTTCCCCTTTAGGAGGAGAGAAGATTAAAGCTGAAGTTGTTTATTTACCGGAGAACAAGCGTAGGAGGAATGTTAATTAGCACAAAGGAATTGGGCTGTCAATTCGCTTTACAGCTAAAGAGCGATTCTGGTCAAAACTAAGAAATCTTACTTTTTATAAGGAAAAATAAATTCAATACCTGAATACCTGTTCATAGGTTAAGATAAGATAAGAATAGATTTCAAAAAGAACGCTATGACTACTGTTAACTCAATGAAATGTGCCTGTGATTCCTGCCTGTGTGTGGTTTCAGTCACCGAAGCTGTGACTAAAGAGGGCAAAAACTACTGTTCTGACGCCTGCGCTAACGGTCATCCAGAGGGAACTGGTTGTGGACACACAGGTTGTGAGTGCCATTCATAAGGCGATCGCACGTTGAATTTTAGACAATTTCCCTCACAGTCATCAATTTAGGCTTTGGGGTGAGGGAAATTTGAGACAAAATAAAAGTGCAATTATTTAGTTGAGTCTATAAAAACTGAATCCTTCACTTAAAAGGCAGTAATTTTTAGCCTTATTGCCTTTAAGAGAAAAAATTCGGAGAATTGTTTAATTGAGTCAGGAAATCTTGAGCGCGGCGGTTCTAAGTCGGGCTTTGAACGATTGGCTTACTAGTTAGTTTGCCTTTAAGCTTACATTGCCCATAATTTCCCAGCTTTCCCATCGGCAGATATTAAATTGCCCCAAAAGAAATGAGCTAAAGCCAACTGAGGCAGCGCTCAAAAAGCTACTGCCAGATTCTGAATTCAAGGATTAGCTCATCGGTTCCGTCTAATTATTGGTTTTTCACTAAAACTCCTGGTTCTTTCTGAATTGGCAGAACATCCAAAATATCGGTTTGAGAGCAATATTTCAAATCTTCGTGACAATCGAGGCGCAGAAGGCGCTGTCCGTGGCTAGCATGATGGAGCATAGCGAGTAATTGGTCTTTCCACTGGGAGTACAGAGCGATCGCACCCAGCGTTTCATCATTCCCCGCGAGTTCCTCTAAGGGACGGTTGAGTTGTTTAAAAAGACTATGAGCGATCGCACCGGCACAAGCTGTATCCTCTAGCGAGAAACTGCCTTCCCAACCCGAACCCACAAGCCAGACGGTTTCCGGTTGCTCCTGCATCAGGTAATCCACTGCCGCTTGACGATTGACAAATGCCGCCGCTAGCACCACAGGAGCATTCTGTACGCACTCTAAGGCACGAGTGCCATTTGTGGTACTGATAAACAACCGCCGACCCCCAACTAGTTCGGGCGTACAATCCAAGGGAGAGTTACCCAAGTCACAACCCGCCACCATCGCGCCGCCACGCTCTCCAGCGCGAAGACGTTTCTCGAGGGGCCAATCTTCGCTAACTTGCATTAGCTTTTCCAGATCGCTAAAGGCTTGCACTGCTTCAGCACCGGAATTTAAAGCCGTTGCAATCGTCGTTGTCGCTCTAAGGATATCAAGTGCGATCGCACAATCAGGCACTTTATCTGTTGGAGTCAGTTCGGGAGTGTGATAGGTAAATAGCTTCACTTGCTGGCTGCACTTGCTTTGTAAACTGCCTATATCTCATTTTAGGGTTCAATGTCACTGAATTAATTATTAAAATGCTGAGTGAAAAGTGATGGGTAAGTAGGGGGGTATTACCCCTAAACAAAAATCATCCCAATATTTTCGCAACACCAGAACGCAGTCCGGATTACAGCCCCAAATCTACCGCAACCCGATGGGCGCAGGCAAACCCGGAAAACGCTACTGCATTTAATCCTTGTCCTGGAAACGTACTATCTCCAACACAATATAAGCCCGGAATAGAAGTCCGGTTAAACGGCATCCCCAACAACCCCATCAATTTCCGCTTGGGAATTGGCCCATAAGTCCCATCCTCGCGTCCCAAAAAGCGGCGATGGCTGCGGGCAGTCCCCACCTCCATGTAGTCTAAGCCCGCATCTAAGCCGGGAAAAATCTTTTCTAAACGCTCAATAATTCGTCCGGCGGCTGCTTCTTTTTTCTCTTCATATTCCTTCGCAGGAAGCCCTTCCCACTCCTGAATCCAACTGGGTGTAAATGCATGAATAATGTGATAACCTTCGGGGGCTAAATCCGGGTCAAGTAGGGTAGGAATTGATACCAAAACCGTTCCTTCTGTTGCCTCCATTTTGTCCCAATCTTCTAGCAAAATATGGTGGCAATCTGTTCCTGGTGGTAAGACTGACGCCTCAACGCCCAAGTGCAAACTTAAGAAACTCGGTGATTTTTCATAACGCTGACGCCACTTCTTTTCTGCTGTTGGCATTTCATCTGCTGGCAATAACTTCTCGAAGGTATCCCAACGGGTGGCATTAGAGATAATTCGTTTGGCAAAGATTGCCTTGCCATTTGCTAATTCCACACCGATTGCTTTGCCTTTTTCTGTAATAATTTTTTTGACTCTGGCTTTGTACTGAATCTGTCCTCCGGCTTTCTCGAGTCCATCCACGAGTTTTTGGGCGATTTGACCAACTCCTCCCTTGGGATAGTTAATACCGCCGTAGTGTCGATCAGAGAACACCATCCCGGCATTAATCATTGGTGTTTTCTCTGCTGGGACAACTGACCAGAAGTAGCACTCCATGTCAATAAACTTTAGTAATTGCGGGTCTTTGATGTACCGCCGCGCAATGTCTCCGGCATTTTGAGGCAAATACTGCACTAAACCCAGGCAAGCCAGAGGATGTTGGAGAAATACTCGTGCCAGATATTGGGGTTCTTCTAGCGACAGCAATTCCATCACATTCAGGCAGTTAAATACCTTCCAGCACTCGTCGTAAAATTTACGGATGCCCTGGCGTTCGTGAGGGAAGTAAGCTGTCAGTTCTTGCAAGTATTTCTCATAATCTTTGTGAACTTTTAGCTCTAATCCAGCGGGAAGGTGATATCTAACCGATACGGGGTCGGCAATGGTTTCTATGCTGACATTAACCGCATCTAGTGCCCTGGTAAGAAGATTTGTGGTTCCCTTTGTCCCAAACCCGAAGATCATTGAGGCGCCAACATCAAAGCGGTAGCCTTCTCGTTCAAAGTAACCTGCACTGCCCCCTGGAATTAAGTAGCTCTCTAGGACTAAGACTTTCGCGCCTTTGGCGGCGAGTTGAGTGGCTGTGACTAGTCCTCCTATGCCGGAACCGATGATGATGGCATCAAAAAGGTGGTTGGAGCGATCGCTTTTTTGTTGTGGTTGGGGAGCAGCAAGCATGGAATTGAGCAGTTATCAAAAGGAATGATTAACGGATCTGAGTGTAGCGTTTCTTGCTCAAATAAACCTGATGAGTGTGGCTAAAAAAAAAGTGGAGACCAGAGCATTGCTGCTTACCAGTCCCACCTGCCGATCCTTAATGAGAGGAGAACACTGAAAGCTAATATAAGACTATTGAAAATTAATGTCAATACTACTAGCAATAATTTGCAATAGAAAAGCTGGTGCAAGCGATCGGGACATCAGGAAAAAAGGCGTGACCACTCGACGATCCTCAGGCTAAAATACCGAAGAAAGAGCCTCCTGTTGGATGAGAGTCTGTATGCTGTAACCAGAGAGTTTTCCCGATTCATTCGATTAACTCAGGTATTATTGTTCAGGACTTTTTCGCTGTCATCCCCCTAGAACAAAAGCTTCTATGACTCTCCAACTGCGTGTTTACGTCCCCCCCCATCCCCTGATTAAGCACTGGCTTGGCGTCGCCCGTGATGCCTCAACGCCGCCACCGTTGTTTAAAAGTGCAATGGTTGAGTTAGGGCGGTGGCTGACCTATGAAGCGATTCGTGACTGGTTGCCCACGGAAGATATCATGCTGCAAACGCCCCTAGCTCCTTGTCCAGCAACGATGGTCAATCCAGATGTACAGTTGGTCGTCGTGCCGATTTTGCGGGCGGGACTGGCGTTGTTAGAGGGCGCACAGACGTTGCTGCCTGTGGCGTCGGTTTATCATCTCGGCTTGGTGCGTAATGAGGAAACCCTTGCAGCTAGCTGTTACTTGAATAAGTTGCCCAAGGATTTCAATCCAAATACACGAGTCATAATCACTGACCCAATGCTAGCCACTGGCGGGTCAATTATGCTGGCAATGGCAGAATTGACTCAGCGGGGGATTGATCCAGCGCTAGTACGAATTATTAGCGTCGTTGCCGCACCACCAGCATTGCAAAAACTCAGTTCCGGTTATCCAAGTTTGACTCTTTACACAGCCATGATTGACGAAGGGCTGAATAGTAAAGGGTACATTGTGCCAGGGTTGGGAGATGCAGGCGATCGCAGTTTTGGAACATAACATCACTATCCTGTTGATATAGGCACCGGGGTCAACCAACCGTTAATCTTGAGAAAAGTTAAGATTTGAACATCAAGGGCACAAGAGAAAGATGAGTCAGCGCGATGGATTTGCAAGCGGATTCCTGGCTGGAGCCGTAGTTGGCGGCTTACTCGGTGGCGTCATTGGGGCCCTGGTTGCCACTCAACGGGAGAATGAATTGGAGGAGGTTGAGAAACCTTTGCTTAATTCCAGCCTTCCAGAAGCGAAAAGCCTCAAAAGCAGAAGACGTCAGATCAAGGCAGAAGAAAGTATTGAAGTGGCACGTCGTAGCTTGGAGGATAAAATCGCCCAGCTTAATACAGCAATTGACGATGTACGTCAGCAGCTAGGTACAGTTAATGGCAACGTTGAAAAAGCCGACATGGAGCGGACGCTCGAGCCGTAAACACAAGACTTATCTTCGGATACCCGTACCAAAGTCTGGTGGTATTGTTAACGTGCTGGAGTGCAAGCAGAAGATGATATCCGTTAAACTTACTTCAAGGCTTAACTATCTTAAAACTTCAGCAAGGAAGCTTTTCCATCCATGAGTGCCACAGAACTGCTGACTAACAGTCTCTCCAGCTTTATCAACATTTATCTGTTGTTGATCTTTGTCCGAATTTTGTTAACTTGGTTCCAAACAGCTAACTGGGCGAACCAG
>CADCTM010000887.1:14659-21953 GCA_902805485.1 uncultured Coleofasciculus sp.
ACTGATCCTTACCTCAACATTTTCCGTTCTTTCATTCCGCCGTTGGGTGGTTTAGATATCTCTCCCATCTTGGCAATTTTAGTACTGCAACTCGTTGCTGGACTATTAGGGGGAGCAATGTAAATAACTCTCCACCAAAATTATCAGGAGGAGAGAAATATTTAAGGTTTGAGGGATGATTGGGTCAAGAGCCGATAGAAACACGCTATCACTTCAGCGGCGGACTTTACCCGTAAAGCCAGCAGCTTTAAACTGCTTTAGCTGTAGTGGCGTTGGTTGATTAGAGGGAACACTAATTCGTAGTTCAAAATCACTAACGCCCGGTGGCACTTCCTCAATTGAACCCAATCGGGTACGGTTTTGGAATACTGGCTCGTTTTTGGCGTCGTAGATGCGACCAAAAATGTCAGCATTGACGACGAGTTTGTTAGATGTATTCTCAGCTTTGCCTGTAACGAGGTAGCACTTAGCCGCTTGACTCGAACCCGCAGTTACTGTCCCTTTTGCCATCTCTGTGGGACATTCATGGTAAGAAATATCGGAAAGCGTAATTGGGGTTAACGCCAAAGCCGCCGGGGTATACACCCAACCCAGAAGCCAAAAAAGACAAGAAGCAGCAACACTTGCCAACAAACCTCGAAATCCCATAAGCCGTACCAGCAATTAACATTTATCAATAACAATCCTCAGCTTAACGCGAATTAGCAAGGGAACTTCCTTGGTAACATTTGCAATAGAGAACGATTGTATTCGTTAATTGTCTTGGATGCGACTCCAGGCAGTCATCCAGTCCCCCGACTTGACGTGCCATGACACCAGATGAAATTGAAGCAGCTCTGAAAGTAGCCTTTACTGAATGTGAGGCAGCCTTATCTCCGCTGACTGATCAGCAAAAACAAATTTTATTACAAGTCGTTGCCGAGTCACTGACTCGTGAATTGCCACTCGCCTCGCAAAATGGCGATGAGGAGCGCAATACAGGCAATCCTTTGGACGAATTGACACCGCAGCAGCGTCAAGATTTATTGCAATTTGTCAAGGAACAGGAAAAACAAGAGTATCCCTGGAAAATTAAATTACTCAACGATTGGTTGCACGAGCGCAATTCTGGCACTGTACAGTTTATCCGAGATTCCTATGGGCCGCAATGGCTGAACCGAGTTAAACCGGTGCATCTGGCGCAGTATTTTGAAGCGGAGACGGCGTTAGAGGGGTTAAAGCTGAAAATAGGCGATCGCATTGAGGTTTCCAACGGACTTTGGGAATGGGTGCAAGAGGAAGGGCCGTGTAGTCGGGAATGGTTTCCTTGCACGGTGGTGAAGATTTCTCAGAGTACAGATAGCAATAATTCTTACTATAGCTGTGTGATTCGTTTTGATAACGGCAGCGAGTATGAAATTCAAGGAATTTATCAGTGGAATCGTTATAATTGGCGCTGGCCTTCTTAATTGATTTTAGTAAAGACATTCCGCCGGAACATCTCTACAAACCCAAATGCTGCTGTAAAGAATGGCGCATAATATCAACAGGCGGCTCTTCTCCCACCCAAATTTTAAAAGCAGCAACACCCTGTTGTACCAACATTTCCAAACCATCGATCGCGATCGCATTTTGTTGTTTTGCTTGTTGCAGAAACTGCGTCGGATTGGGTGTATAAATCAAGTCATAAGCGATCGCACCTTCTTTCAACTTCTGCATCGCTGCGTTATCAATTGGACACTGTTCGACATTCGGATACATCCCGATTGGCGTCGCATTGACAACTAAATCAGCTTGTGATATTAAATCAGGCAACTGTTCCCAAAGATGGACATTAATCGTGATCGGGAGCGGTGCATTCACCCAACTTTGTTGGAACTGACTTAACTTTTGCACATCACGACCAACAACGTGAATTTCAGTGCAACCGAGTTGAGTTAAACCGACAATTACGGCCCGTGCCGCACCCCCATGTCCTATTATTAATGGAGTGATTTGACTCCAATCGCGGTTATGGGCTTGTAAGGGTGCAATAAAACCTTCTACATCCGTATTCGTGCCATGCCAACCGCTATCAGTACGCCAAACTGTATTAACAGCACCGACAACTTTTGCCACTGCTGATACTTCTGATAAGAAGGATAAAATCGTCTGTTTGTGAGGAATAGTAACACTGAAACCTTCCAAGCCAATTGCTTTAAAACCGGCGATCGCTATACTTAAATCTGCCATTTTTACGGGTAAAGGAAGATAGACATAATCAATACCCAAAGCAGCAATTGCCGCATTATGCATGACTGGGGATAAAGAATGCTCAATTGGATCGCCAATGACACCAAGGAGTTTTGTTGTACCTTTAATAAGTTGCATTTAATGTTTATTCTCCGGCTTTTCTTCCGGCAGTTCTTGTTTGGCAGTAAATTCCGTTGCGGTTGATTTCAAGCTAAAATAGCTCATTAGGCTTCTACTCCCGATTCATTTTTATCGATAGATGCTTCGCCATTTTGACTCAAAAGCATTGAACTAAGGTGAGAAGTAACTTGAGAGTACCTGCGGGTAATTAATAAAGAAGAGCGACATTCAATTGCCAGGGTATCAGTATAACGTCCCAAAGTTTGACGTTCAATTCCCCAAGCGCCACTAGTGCCAGCAATTGTCAGATCGACAAAGTTAGACGCTTCGATTATCGCTTGGATGGGTTCAGGAGATTCGACCATTTCTAGAGTAATGCGATCGCGTACTGAAGGGGGCAATTGAGCCATCAAAATCTGAAACTCATGACTAATTTCCTTTGGAGTATCCTCCCCTTGCACCACTTGTAAAACCGTCAAAGTCCGCAATTCGTTATTCAACAGCAATCTTAACGCCAGTTCCAATCCTAAATCATCATGGGTATTTGCGGCATAAGGAACTAAAATCCGTTCTAATCGCTCTCGTCCCCGATCTACAAACACCGCCACATCTACAGGTGCTGTGCTGAGAATTTGTCCAACTTTTCCCCCCAAACGGTTACTACTAAACGCCGGACGATGCCAACCCATCAAAATTAGATCAGCTTGGTCAAGGATAAACTCCCCAAAAATCAACTGAATGCCGATTAACTCAGTAATTAGTGCCGATGCCACCACACCCATGTAAATCCACGCCAAAACCAACTGAGATCGCCGTCCCGTGCGGTTATAGTAGTTGAAAGCTTTTTGAGGAACCAACGCCCTGCCGTTACCATAAAGCCAATGTAGAGCAGCGCTTCCCCAACCGTTGCCACGACACCCGTTAGGTTATGAGCTTCACCAGTGGGTGAGATTGCCGCCTTGCCAACCGCGCGATCGCTAATGCCAACAAACACCATGCTATGACATCATCCACCGCCGCACAGGTAAGCGCCAAGGTTCCCAAGCGGGTATTTTGCAAGTTGTTTTCGGTAATAATCCGAGCAAGTACCGGAAACGCCGTAATCAACATCGCCGTCCCCAAAAACAGCGCAAAGGCAGTAAACGACACATTCGCCGTGGAAACCAGGGGATAAAGTAGCACAGCTAACAGCGTGCCTAGAGAAAATCCCGCCAAAATACTGACATGGGAAGCCAAAATCGCAATATCCAGATTGCTTTTAAGATATTTTGGGTCAAGTTCTAGCCCAATGAGGAACATGAAAAAGATTAGCCCCACTTGCGACAATACATCCAGAAACGGCAGTGTCTGAGCGGGAAACAACATAATTGCGACATCTGGCGCCACCAACCCCAAAAAAGAGCGTCCCAACATAATTCCTGCGATAATTTCGCCAATTATCTAGAGGTTGCTTGACAAATCGGCAGAGTAAACCCAGCAGTCGGGAAAGTCCGATAATGATAAGTACTTCAACCAAAACGAGGGCAACTGTATGCATAAAATTGCCTTGCACCAATAGCGATTTAAGGTACAATACATCCCCGCGTTGGGATTTTAGGGAATTAGCCTCACAGTTATATCATTATCGATTCAGAGTCTTCATACGTTGCATTTTGCTGAAAAATTTGTTTCGTCAATGCTTAGTAAATGTTCGTAAAATTGAGGAAAGCGTCCCTTGTGAGCCGCATAGTTGAGAAGCCGTGCAACAAAACAAGCTCGTAGTTAAAAGAGGAATTCATGAATTCGATCGCTTGTTCGAGCTGTGGACAAGAAAATCCCAGTAAAGCCCGTTTTTGTTCTCGTTGTGGCGTTTCTCTCCTACAAGCTCAGAAGAGTGTTTCCGGCAACTTGACGGCGGGAACTCGATTACGCGATCGCTACATCATACGTCATCCCATTGGGCAAGGCGGATTTGGCAGAACTTATCTAGCCCAAGATACAGGACGTTTTAATGAATTAGTCACGCTCAAAGAACTGACGCCAGTATATCAAGAAGCCTACGCACTGCAAAAATCCGAAGAATTATTTCAACGGGAAGCGGCAATTTTGCACAAGCTTGCTTCACCTCAAATTCCTAAATTCTGGGAAATTTTTCGGGATGAACAACGGCTATTTTTAGTCCAAGATTATATTCAAGGCAAAACTTACCAAACTCTATTAGAAGAACGAAATGCGATCGGAAAATGCTTCAGCGAAGCCGAAATTATTCAACTATTACAGCAACTACTTCCAGTTTTAAGCTATCTCCATAGTTATGGTGTAATTCATCGCGATATTTCTCCTGATAATATTATTTGCCGCGCCTCCGATGAAATGCCTGTTTTAATTGACTTGGGTGGCGTCACAAAAATTACTGTGGCAATGGCAACAACGGCTGGTAATTCTGAATATCCTGGTGTTAATAGCACGACTCGCTTGGGAAAGATCGGCTATGCTCCCGATGAACAATTACGGTTAGGAATTGCCGCACCTCATAGCGATTTGTATGCCTTAGCTGTGACTGCAATTGTCTTAATGACAGGCAAACAACCGCAGCAACTGATTGATTTAGAAACAATGGAATGGAACTGGCAACAGTATTTAAGCTTAAGTCCGTTCCTAACTAATATTTTAAACCGAATGCTGGCAAATCTTCCGGTAAATCGGTTTCAATCTGCCGAAGAAGTATTGCAGCAGCTAAAAACTTTTAATGAAACAAATCCCACTCAAGTTCATAGTCCTTCGCCTCAACATAATACTCAAGCACCAATAAATAATTCTGGACAAGGGCATTTATTTGATAATTCCGAGAAAGTACCCGATGAAATTCAAGGTTGGAATTGGGGAGCGTTTTTTGTTCCCGGTGTTTGGTGTATTACAAATCATGTTTGGATTGGACTAGTTTCTTGGACTGATTTGAGTTTAGTCTCAACTGTTGTCACCTTTGGCATGACTTGGCCAATTATGGCAATTATTTTAGGCGTAAAAGGGAACGAATGGGCATGGAAAAGTCGCCGCTGGCGGAGTGTAAAAGAGTTCAAGCGCCATCAACGGTTATGGGCAGTTATCGGCTTTTTTATATTTATAATGCTCTTAATTTTAATTACGTTGATTGTTGTAGGGCTTTTGGCTTTGGGTTTGGCTTCTTTGGGATTTGGGAGATAAAAGGCGAACATTTATTCAATAAGTAGGTTAACATAAAAAATCTCCCCTCCCAGCAGGATTCCCTACTCAAGAGCAGTAGAGGTTGGCATTTAACTTTCAATTAGGTTGACCTACTTATCAGCCCCTCAAGCTCTGAATATCTACTTCACTTATGATATGGAAACGAATTTTGTCGGGCTGGGGAAAATTTTGATGACAGCATTACTCCGAAATAATTTAACAGTCCTCAGTTGGGTAGTTGGGTAAAGTTATACGGTTAAATTTTTGGGATTAAATGGTTGATTTACTGCCCATGTTACAGGGAACTTAGTTGTTGCGGGTGCGGAAATTGCGGATGCAGGAGGAGAAAGCCGTCTGGGTACATTCTCGTGCTGATGCAGTTGACACGCACCAACTCGATCAATAAGCTGTCCCACAATGGGATCACAATCCTTGAGGAAGTCAATGACAATCGAGTAATTCATTGAGGCAAAAAGCCGCAGGCGCACAACGATTTCATCAGAAAGATTGAGCAGATGGCAGCTAGTTTACTGTTGTGAGTCTTAAGCATGCGGTAGAGTAAATGCGACCAAATCTAGTGTTTATTTACAGAGGAATTCATGAGAGCAAAACGGAAGGCTCCCGCTTGCTCAGTGCTAGAAGAAGGCGTGGAGGATTAAGAGCTGTTATGGATGTGGTTGCAAGCCAAAAGCGATCGCACCCGTGCTGTCTATAGAGAGGAAGCGCAGAAGTTCCTAGCTTGGGTCAATAAGCCTTTAAAAGCCGTTACTTTAGTAGACCTCTACAGGTATGTTGACAGTCGCGGAGACTTAGCGTCTGCAACCCTAGCTCGCATTGTCAATACGTTGAAGTCTTTGTTTCGCTTTGCCCACGAAGCGGGCTATTGCCCCGTTAACGTGGCTTTGAAACTGAAGCCTCCTAAAGTTCGCAATCGCTTAGCCGAACGGTTACTTACCCAGCAGGACGTTGTGCGGTTAATCGAGAATGCTAATAGCTCTCGCAACAAAGTTTTGCTGCTGTTGGCTTATACAACAGGGTTGAGAGTTTCCGAAATTTGCGGCTTGAAATGGCGCGATCTGGTTGCCAAACAGGGCGGGGGACAACTGGTGGTGCAGGGAAAAGGCGGGAAAACTCGCTACCTTTGGCTCCCGACTCCAGTATGGATGGCTGTGGAACGTTTAAGAGGAACGGCAAGTGCTAGTGACCCCGTGTTTGCCTCGCGCAAAAAAGGAGGACATTTAAGCCGCTCGATGGTGATGCGAATTGTCCGAGCGGCGGCTCTAAAAGCAGGAATTGACGCGCCAGTCAGTCCCCATTGGTTGAGACACGCCCATGCAAGTCATGCTTTGGAGCGAGGAGCGCCGCTACATTTAGTGCAGCACACTTTAGGACACTCGCAAATTCAATCCGTTGCTGTTTATCTCCACGTTCAGCCGATGGATAGTTCGGCGAGATTTTTGATAGGAATTGTTTCTGATGAACCCATCAATCAGGTAGAGGGTAACAAGGTAACAGAAGTGATCGCTCCAATAACAGTGGAAGTTCTACCCTCAAGTCTGATTCCAAAGCTTCCCGAATCGAGGAGTGTTTCTGACAATTAAGTCAGTTCGGATGTTGTCAAATAATCTCAATGGCTTGTAGCAGCAACAAGAGCTTTATTCCTAGAGAAACTTAGGAAATCAAGATTTTTATCGAGTTTACCGAACCGAGTTTTTTTTCAGTTTACCGTACTTCTTATTGAGCTTAGGTGTATCAACCTCGTGCCAAAGGACTTTTGTTC
>CADCTM010000888.1:0-6505 GCA_902805485.1 uncultured Coleofasciculus sp.
TCAATCGTTCCATAAATGACATGAAAGCCCGATCGCCTTTATCGTACATCCTAATTTTTCTCATTACCCTGACATTTACCGTCAGTTGCCGTAACCCAGCAAGCAACATCAAAACAACGACGGGATCTGATGCCAGCGCACCCACTGCCGGACAGGTTCGGTTAGGATTCAGTGCATGGCCTGGATGGTTCCCTTGGCAAGTTGCTCAAGACCAGGGAATTTTTAAGCAACACAATGTTCCCGTCGAGTTAAAGTGGTTTGATGGCTATCTAGAATCCATCAACACCCTCAATGCCGGACAAATCGACACAAACAGCCAAACACTAGGAGATACAGTTAGTTCGGTTTCAGGAGGTGCAGATCAGGTAATTGTCTTAGTTAACGACAACTCCACAGGCAACGATAAAATAATTGTCCGGGAAGGTATTAATTCAATCACTGATTTGAAAGGTAAAAAAGTTGCTGCCGAAGAAGGCACAGTCGATCACTTTCTGTTGTTATTAGGAATGAGAAAAGCTGGATTGTCTCCAAAAGATATTCAATTTGTTGGTTTAGAAACAGGGCAAGCTGCTGCTGCATTTGTAGGCGGAAAAGTCGATGCTGTTGCCGTATTTGCCCCATTTACTACTCAGGCATTAAAGCGTACAGGCAGTAAGGAACTCTTCAGCTCTAAAAATTTCCCCGGCGCAATTTCTGATCACTTAGTCTTCAGCCGCAAGTTTGTTGATTCCAATCCTGAAAAAGTGCAAGCAATGGTAGATTCCTGGTTTGCCACCATAGATTATATAAAAGCAAATCAAGCCAAAGCTTATGAAATTATGGCAAAACGAGCCGGAGTCAGTGTTGACGAATATAAACAATACGCTGATGGCACCAAAATTTTCACCCTTGAAGAAAATCTCAAAGCCTTCCAACCCGGTAATGACATGACTTCTTTACAATTTGCGGCAACAGAAATGAGTAAATTTCTCACTGATGTCGGACTGGCTAAAACTACCCCAGAGACAGGCAAGTTATTTGACGATCGCTTTATTAAAGCCTACGCCCAAAAAGCCAAGAAAGCCTAAAAACAACTTTTTACCTGTTAGCTTCATGAATCAAAACCCTGAATCAATTAGAGACTTTATCCGACCCAAAACAGTGAAGCCTACGGTTTTCTGGAGACTGGCAGAAGACATTCCCCCCCGCCTTAGCACCGCCTTAACAATTACCTCAATCGCACTTCCCCTACTGCTGTGGTGGCTTGTAAGCACCATTGGACAAGTAGATCCCAAGTTTTTGCCCTCACCTGCCCAAGTGATTGCGGCATTTGGTCGATTGTGGAGTACGGGCGAATTGTTGCAAGATACAGTTGCCAGTTTATGGCGGGTTGGCGTTGGGTTTCTATTAGCAGCACTCTTTTCAATTCCAGTAGGAGTGTTAATGGGGAGTTTTGCCAGTATTCGTGCCTTGCTAGAACCGCTGTTTGGCTTAGTTCGTTATATGCCGGCACCTGCATTTATTCCTTTACTGATTCTGTATTTAGGAATTGGCGAGGAACCGAAAATTACCCTAATTTTCATTGGGGTATTTTTCTTCAACTCCTTGATGGTCATGGATACAGTAAAGTTTGTCCCAAAAGATTTAATTGAATCGACATATATCTTGGGTGGTAATCGCCTAGAAACATTACTTCAGGTTATTTTTCCCTACGTTTTACCCGGAATTCTCGATGCTTGTAGAATTAATTTAGCCGCCGCTTGGCAGTTAGTAATTGTCTCAGAATTAATTGCAGCAACAGAAGGTCTAGGACGCCGCATTAGTGTAGCCGGACGCTTCCTCAAAACCGATGAAATTTTTGTTGGTTTAATCGTAATCGGGGTAATTGGACTGACATTTGACCTTTTATTTCAGTATTGCTTGCGGGTATCCTGCAAGTGGGCAAATCAGAAACGATAACTCCAATTAATTACATAATTTATTGCATTTATAGGATTTAACAATGTACCTGCAAATCAACAATCTACACAAAAACTTCGAGACAAAAGCCGGTTCTTTAGTTGTCCTGAAAGACATTAACATGACCATCAATCAAGGTGAATACATTTGTGCCGTGGGGGCATCAGGTTCCGGTAAATCAACCCTGCTACGGCAAATTGCCGGACTTGACAAACCGACTTCCGGAGAAGTCAAAGTTGATAATAAACTGATTACTGGACCCGGACCCGATCGCGGTATGGTATTTCAGCACTACACCCTTTATCCTTGGATGTCAGTCCAGGAAAACACCGAATTTGGACTCAAACTGCTAGGCGTACCCAAAAAAAACCGCCGCGAGCAAGCCAGCTACTATTTAAGTGTGGTGGGATTAACCGAATTTGCCAAAGCCTTACCCAAGCAGCTATCCGGTGGCATGAAACAGCGAGTAGCCATCGCCCGCGCCCTTGCCTCAGAACCAAAAGTACTATTAATGGATGAACCCTTCGGCGCATTAGATGTTCACACCAAAGAATCAATGCACGAATTCATGCTAGACCTTTGGCAACGTACCAACATCACCATCTTCATGATTACCCATGATGTCGAAGAAGCTGTATTTCTTGCCAATCGCATTTATGCTTTAGGTACACGTCCTGGTACTGTAAGAAAAGAAATGGTGATCAATTTGCCCGAACGCAGCAGCGCTGTCAAACGCCACTCAACCTTCCACGATTACCGCGACGAACTGATGGAATTATTACGCAGACATGGCAAAGAAGCATTAGCCGCAGCTTAAAATAAATCCCTTGCACTCAATCAAAATACGCCCCCTAACCCCCCAATTATAGGGAAATTCAAAGTCCCCACAGTTAGCTCATTTAAAGGGCGTTTCAAGATTGATTGCAAGCCGTCCAAATTCTAAATTTCAATGTCTCAATCCCAACTACCTCAATGGTTGCACTGGCTAGATTCTTGCCCCAGTACAAACACCTGGGCGCTCACAAACCTTAGCAATTTAAATCATGGCGATGTCGTCTTCACCCAGCAACAAACCGTTGGACGAGGACAACATGGACGTACCTGGTACTCTCCAACAGGCGTGTTAACTACTAGTATTGCCCTCGATCATATTCCCACCGCCCAGTTGCCCCAACTTAGTTTATTCGCTGGATTAGCAGTCATTTATGCTATTGAAAATTTGCTTCCCAATCTCCAAGGTCAGTTGCAATTAAAATGGCCCAATGATGTCTTATTAAATAAGCGAAAACTAGCCGGTATTTTGTGTGAAGCAAGTACGAATGGGGCAACAAGTCGGGTTGTAGTAGGAATTGGACTCAATATTAGTGTGGATTTTGACCAAGCTGGACTAGATACTAGTAATATCGGTCATGCCATCAGTTTGCATCAAATATCATCAATGACACCTTCGGAGTTACAGTTACTAGAGAGAGCGCGTCATTACCTACTAGAAACAGCCGGATTACTATGTTTAGAAAAAAAAGGAATATCTGCACTGCTTCCCGCACTCCGCACTCGTGATGCATTGTACGGTCAAGCGATTACCATCGATTTAGGTACCCAAAAGGTTTCAGGATTTGCCGCCGGAATAAGCGATCGCGGATATTTACTACTAAAATTACCAAATGGCGAAATGCGATCGTTCGTTTCAGGACATATACTCTGGCAAAACCGTAATGACTGATTCCCCAATTTGGCGTCCTTTCACCCAAATGAAAACCGCACCGCATCCCCCAAAAGTGGTAAAGGGAGAGGGAATTTGGCTGGAATTGGCAGATGGACGGCGGATCATGGACTGTATCTCTAGCTGGTGGGTGACAATTCATGGACACGCACACCCAGCACTCGCTGAGGCGCTTTACAAGCAAGCTATTGAGCTAGAACAAGTAATCTTTGCCGGTTTTACCCATGAACCGGCGGAACAATTGGCACGTAAGTTACTTACCCATGTCCCCGACTCCCTGAAGCGCGTCTTTTTTTCCGATAACGGTTCCACCGCCGTAGAAGTGGCGCTGAAGATGGCGTATCAATATTGGCAAAATCAGGGAGAAACAAAGCGATCGCGTTTTATCGGCTTTGCAGGGGGCTACCACGGCGATACCATCGGCGCAATGTCCATTGGGCAAAGTTCTTCCTGGTGGCAAACATTCCAACCGTTGCTATTTGAAACTGATATTGTGCCTTTCCCTGCAACCTTTGATGGCGATGGGCAAGTTGAAGCAAAAGAAGCCGAAACTCTTGACAAAATCAAGTTTTTACTATGCCAAGAACGTCATGCCGGAATTGTGATTGAGCCGCTAGTTCAGGGTGCGGCAGGGATGCGGATCTGTCGCCCGCAATTTCTGCAAGCCTTGGAACACCTTGCTCATCAGTTCGGAGTATTGCTGATTTACGATGAAGTGATGACTGGATTTGGTCGCACAGGGGAGTTATTTGCCTGTTTGAAGTCTGCAACATCACCGGATATTCTTTGCCTTTCTAAAGGGCTTTCCGGCGGTTGTTTGCCTCTGGCTGTCACCCTGGCTACGGAAGCAATTTATCAATCTTTCTACAGTGATGATGCAACCAAAGCGTTCTATCACGGTCATTCCTACACAGGTAATCCCTTGGCTTGTGCAACGGGTGTTACGTCACTGGCGCTTTTAGAAGAGAATCCTCAACTGTTTCAGAGTATGGAGGCATTGCATCGTTGTTATCTTGAGCGATACTTGCAAGGACATCCGAAACTTGAGCAGATTCGTACTTGTGGCACAATCGCGGCGATGGAGGTGAAAACTAGTGAAACGGACGGGTATTTTAATGCGATCGCACCGCTCCTCAAAACCCACTTTCTCCAAGCCGGTTTCCTCCTCCGTCCTCTGGGTAACACCCTTTACCTGATGCCTCCTTATTGCATTACGAGTGATGAACTTGAATCAATTTATCAAGTAATTCGCCGAGTTCTTGATACCCTTTAATGGGTGTGAAACCTCTCTTTTTCATATAAGCAGACCGATGAATCTCCCTAACTGGAATCTTCTTGCCGATCGCTCTCTATCAGGTGAATTGTTAACCCGCGAGGAAGCCCATGCTGTCCTCCTTGCACCGGATACCATGCTTCTAGAGCAATTGGCGGCAGCGTACCGGGTGCGACATCATTACTGGGGTAATCGAGTTCGCTTACATTTTCTGTTAAATGCACAAAGTGGTCTTTGTCCAGAAGATTGTCATTATTGTTCACAGTCGAAAATTTCGAGCGCCGAGATTGAAAAGTATCCGCTTTTGAGTCAGGAGAAGATTCTCGGTGCAGCAGAGCGTGCGGCGCACCTTAAAGCTGGTACGTTTTGTATGGTGATTTCGGGGCGATCGCCTTCTGAATCAGTTTTTGGTCGAGTTTTGGAAGCGGTGCAGGAAGTTAAGGCAAATTATGATCTTAAAATCTGTGCTTGTTTGGGGTTGTTGAGCCAAGAGCAGACTCAACGCCTTGCTGATGCCGGGGTTGATCGCGTTAATCATAACCTGAATACTTCAGAAACGTATCACGGGGAAATTTGCACGACTCACGAATTTAGCGATCGCCAAACTACGATAAAAAATGTCAAGGCTGCTGGTATTACTACTTGTTCCGGTGGCATTTTCGGCATGGGTGAATCTGATGATGATGTGATTGATTTGGCGCTGTCGTTGCGGGAATTAAATGTGACGAGTGTGCCTGTAAATTTTTTGATTCCAATTCCTGGTACACCTTTTGAGGGCTTGCAAAAACTAAATCCTCGGCGATGTCTCCGGATTTTGTGCCTATTCCGCTTTCTTTTGCCGTCTCAGGAAATTCGGATTGCGGGGGGAAGAGAGGTACATTTGCGATCGCTACAACCGCTTGGTTTATATCCCGCCAACTCAATTTTTATTGGCGACTATTTAACCACACCAGGGCAAGCGGTAAACCAAGATTTTCAGATGATTCAAGATGCCGGATTTGTGCTAGAAGCCCCGGATGGCAAGCCTTTGGAAGATTTACGTAGTTTTGTACAACCTTAGTTGGCAAAAATGGCTTGGAAACGGGAAATCTAGAAAGCTAGGGCAATGCGATCGCTTTTAGTAAATTTTCGCTGAGTTGGCGATCGCATATTGTGCAGTTTGGCGGGGGCAAGACAATGTTTTATCGCTTGCAACCTATAACTTGAGCTGTTTCGCCAAATCAGTCACAGTTGCATGGTTCAGGAACTAGAGCAAGTGACAAAGGAGTTACAGCAGTTTTCCACTTATCATTACAGACAAACCTTTTGGGGCAAGTTTTGAAGCTCAAAGTGTTGGTTTGAAGAAGTCAGTAATGCTAAACCCGCCTTTACACTTTTATGTATTACGCTGACGCAAATAATTACAATACAGTATACCGCAGCCCGTACCATAACTGGCTTAGATAATTATAAAGAAATAAGATGCCCGCGCTTGGTTTCAAAACCAGTAAATCCGTGCCTGTCGCCTCAGGCGTGAGAATTCTCCTCAAATTTTGCTTTTCAGTTGTCAGTTTAGTACCTTACTATCTTGA
>CADCTM010000888.1:6563-6944 GCA_902805485.1 uncultured Coleofasciculus sp.
TAGTGTACTGACCACTACCAATAACGGCATAAACTAATAACGTCAAAGCTATTCACTGAATGTTTGAGGAGTTAAAGATGATTCGTTCCAAAATTGTGGTACTGGCAAGTGTCGTAATGCTGATGTTCGTCACAGGCTGTAATAAAGACGAAGCGGCTGATGAGAACATTGCCCCAAGCCCTGTAGCGGTAAAAAAGAAGCAAAAAGCAGCTCCTGGTGCATCTCCCGCTACTGGCGCTAAGGCTAGCAAGACGACGGCTGCCGCCTCAGCAAGTCCTGGCAAGGCTAAACCAAAGGCAGCAGCAACCGCTAAGGCTAGCAAAGCCACTGCTGGCGCAAGTAAGGTTAAGCAAACCCTAGGGCAATTAAATGGCTACCTGC
>CADCTM010000889.1:0-366 GCA_902805485.1 uncultured Coleofasciculus sp.
TATTAATTGCCCAACAATGCTTTGAACCACGGAAATGGAAAGATAGCGAAAAAATGTTCCTAAAGCAAATAGCAGAACATCTAACTGTCGCGATTTATCAAGCTAAATTATATGCTCAATTGCAGCAGCAAAAAACGACGCTTGAAGAACGAGTAATTGAGCGCACCCAAGCCCTTAGAGATACCCTTCAAGCGGCACAGTCGGCAAACCTTGCTAAAAGTGAATTTCTAGCAGCAATGAGTCATGAGTTGCGGACACCACTGACTTGCGTAATTGGAATGTCTGCAACCCTTTTGCGTTGGTCTTTTGGTCAAGAAGGTTCCACATCTTTACCGCTTCCTAAACAGCGCACTTATTTAAAAACAA
>CADCTM010000889.1:376-6928 GCA_902805485.1 uncultured Coleofasciculus sp.
GGGGAACACTTGCTTGAATTAATCAACGATATTCTAGATTTATCTCAAGTTGAAGCCGGGAAAGCTATCTTAAATATCAGCGATTTTTCTCTCTCGAAACTGATACAGCAAACTTTGAGAGCTTTAAAAGAAAAAGCCTTAGACCAAAAGATAAGTTTGGACATTGATTTGCAAATTGAGCAACAAAGCCCTGACGCAACCACAAATGAAGATCGATTCTGTGGCGACCAACGGCGTGTCAAACAAATTCTCTTTAACTTGTTAGGAAATGCGATTAAATTCACTCCCGCTGGTGGTAGAGTAATTCTCCGAGTTTGGCGAGAACACAACTTAGCCATCTTTCAAATTGAAGATACTGGTATTGGCATTGCAGATGATCAGCTACCTCTTTTGTTTCAAAAATTTCAGCAGCTAGAAACTTCCTACCATCGTACTTATGAAGGGACAGGTCTAGGTTTAGCGTTAACCAAACAGTTAGTAGAACTACATGGAGGGAGAATTACTGTTGAATCTGTATTCGGTGAAGGGTCTTTGTTTACAGTTTGGTTGCCCAGCCAATTGTTAGTAACAGCGACTCCGAAAGTAACAACAACGCCAACCTATATTTCCTTGCCTCACGGCAGTATTGTCTTAGTGGAAGATCAGGAGGAAATTGCCACATCAATTTGCGAAATTCTCACAGCGGCAAGCTATCAAATAATTTGGCTAACGGATGCTTCTACGGCTGTTGCTCAAATTGCCTTGCTTCAACCGAAAGCGGTAATTTTAGGTTGGCAGTTACTAGGAATGGATGGTTCTGAGATGACGCACTCTCTGCGTAGCTCCCCCGAAACTCAACAAATTAAAGTTCTTGCCTTAACAACTCCTACTTTGTCAGAAGATCAAGAACATGACCTAAATGCGATCGCTGATGATTATTTACATAAACCAATCGAACCAATGCAGTTATTGCACAAAGTTACGGCATTGATGGGAAATTAGTTGTTGGTTATTTCATTAATGACTAATGAGACAGCAGATTATCTAACGGATGTAACGGATGATCATTGAGGCAACCGATTATCTAACGGATCACTAATGACTAATAATGCTATTTCTCTTAAGCTAGTTCAAGCTTTAAATAAGGGTCTAATTGTCTCTTGCCAAGCTCCTGCTGACTCGCCTTTACATAACCCGCTAGTAATTGCGGCAATGGCACAAGCGGCGATGAATCAAGGTGCAGTTGGTGTCCGGCTTGATACTCCAACTCATATCAAAGCTTTCCGCGAGCAATGTCCAACTACTCCAATTATTGGTCTTTGGAAGCAGCAGTTACCAGGGTGTGAGGTTTATATTACTCCCCAGTTTCATCATGCCGCTCTTGTCGCCTCCGCAGGTGCTGATATTATCGCCATTGATGCTACTTTACGGGAACGTCCAGAGGGAGAAACGGTTGATACTTTAATTAGCCGAATTCACTCGGAACTGGGAAAGCTGGTGATGGCAGATGTGGATACGATTGAAAATGCGATCGCTGCTCAAAAGGCTGGTGCTGATTTAGTCGGTACAACCCTTTACGGCTACACTTCTCAAACTAAACATCTCTCTCCTCCTGGCTTTGAGCTGCTTACTCAGTTAGTACAACAATTAACTGTTCCTATCATTTGTGAAGGAGGCATTGCTTCCCCTCAGATGGCTCAAGAAGCCTTGAAACTTGGAGCTTATGCGGTTGTTGTGGGTACGGCAATTACAGGCATAGATCTGCAAGTTAAAGCTTATCTACAAGCGCTTTCTCTAAGTGATCAGTCGCCACAGACTAAAGCCTGAGGCGTTGTGCATACAAAAACCTCACGCTTTGCTCCAGACCTGCGTGGGTTATAACATAAAGTTCGTCCTTACTAAAGTGGCGACAGATTTCCTAGATGCCGAGACTTCCAGGCGTCAGGTAATGTTCGCTTCTACTATCCAAAAAGCGCGATCGCCTTTATGCCATTACCATGCCGCCATCGACATTGATCACTTGGCCGGTGATATAGGCAGCCGCAGCGTCAGCAGCCAGAAACCGTGCCATTCCTGCGACTTCTTCTGGTTCACCGTAACGACCCAGAGGAATGTATTTGAGAATGTCGTCTGACTTAAGATTACTGGTCATAGCGGTGGCAATAAAGCCCGGAGCGATCGCATTTACGGTAATTCCTCGACTTGCCAATTCTTTCGCCACGGTTTTGGTAAACCCAATCACACCCGCTTTTGCCGCGCTGTAGTTAGCTTGACCAGGATTTCCCATCTGTCCGGCAACAGATGTAATGTTGATAATGCGACCGGAACGCTGCTTGAGCATCACCTTACTCACCGCTCGCGTACACAAAAAAACGCCCGTCAGGTTCAGATCAATCACCGCTTGCCAATCTTCCGGCTTCATCCGTAACAGCAAGGCATCACGGGTAATCCCCGCATTATTAACAAGTATGTCAATGCGTCCAAACTTTTCTAACGTTTCCTGGACAAGGGTCTCTACCTGATCGAGCCTTGAGACATCGGCTTGCAGTGCGATCGCCTTTCCTCCCGCCTCACTAATTGACGCTACTACGTCTTCAGCGGCAGTATTGGAACTGGCGTAGTTCACCACCACATTTGCTCCCTCTGCGGCTAAGGCTAATGCCACGGCACGACCAATTCCCCGCGAGGCACCGGTAATAATTGCTACACGATCTTTCAAGCGTTCTTGAGATGTCTGTAATCCTTCCATAAAAAAATCCTCTTCAACAATCTGCCTAAAACGTCGGCTCCCAGAATTTTGCACTAGAATCGAGCAGAAAGCCTACAAGAGCAATTATTTCTTATGGCCGTAAAAAAACAGTTCACAAGTTTCCAAGACCTACTGTCTGGTTCTGATTTGCCCGTATTGGTAGACTTCTACGCGACTTGGTGCGGTCCTTGTAAGATGATGGTTCCCATTCTGGACAAGGTAAACGCTCAACTAAAAGGTCGCCTACAAGTTGTAAAAATTGATACAGATAAATACCCTCAACTGGCATCCGATTATCAAATTCATGCCTTGCCAACCTTAGTCCTCTTCAAAGACGGTCAGCCTTTTGAGCGGATCGAGGGCGTTGTCCCGGCAGAACAGCTAATCCAACGCTTACAAAACCTGGTTTAGTCAAGCTGCCTTGAGGGTATCAAATGCCTTAGGAAGAGGGAGCTTCGTCTTTAGGAGCATCACTGGCAGAAGTAGCTGCCTTATTTTTGTCCTGAGCACGCTGTTCCCGTTTTTTGCGCTCGGCTTTGATGGCATCTTCCATCACAATTTGCACCTGTGCCATTTTTTCCAAGTTGCTGCGGTACAACTCTAGGTCTTTTTGCAACTTTTCATCAGGCAGGTTTAATGTGTTAGCAATTTGCTTGAGAGCATCATTGCGCTGCTTTTCGTCCTTCACTAACTCCGGGTCTGCCTGCTCAAGTAAGGTATAAAGACCGATCGCAAACAGGCGGCTGTATTTAAATTTAGGATTATCGGAAATCCCTGCAACCGCAATATGGAAATTTCCCGCCGCGTCTATGGGAGTGGGTGAGCTAAACCAAGCAATTAAATCTTTGCCTGACAAGCGCTCTGCCATAGTCATGAGCTGTTGGGTATCTTGCTTGTACTGTTGCGGTTCGTTCCCCACTGCCTGACAGAGGGCGTCAAAAATTGATTCCTTATCTCGTTCTGGTCGATAACCTTGCATAAAGCGGTTGAACGAGGTTACGACTCCAAGGGCGAAAATCGGATCGTAATGAAAATCAACATTAACCGATAGCAAATGCATTTCCACCATCAACTCTTCGACTACCCGTCGGTAGATCGAGTTAACAGGACGGGTGTGATGGTTATAAAAATCTCGTTTCGTATCCGAGACTGTGCGAACGTTATTCACAAAGCAGATTTTAAGGGGGATGTAAGACTATTGTCTCGTTTAAGGACACGTTTGCCAAGGCAAGATATTGAGTGAGTCTTTGAGATACTTAAAATTGGGATCGCTGAGAATGTTACCTCATTAACGGCGAGTCCTTAACTGGTTCATCCCTTGGGGACAAAAAAGACAAGATTTTTTCTCGTGTAACTATAACGACTAAATATGACCCTTCCCTTTGAGTTAATTACCCTTGGGCGCTACATGGCAGGTGAATTTGATAATCAGCAACAAGCGATCGCCGATCCCGCTTGGTACGTTCACCTCCGCCTCTGGCAGCGACCTGTGCCTTTATTTACCGAAGATAGCCTTACCTTTTTTGCCGAACAAGCGAACATTGTCAATCTCGACAAACCTTACCGTCCGCGCATTATCCGGATTTATAAGAGCGACCCAAACGACTCTTTACAAGTGCAGTATTATATGCTAAAGGATACAGAAGCGATTCGAGGAGCCGGTCAGTGTCCCGAAGTGTTGACGCAACTGACACCTGAGGCGATCAACTTTTTACCCGGCTGTTCCCTAACGCTCAAATACCACCAAGTTGCCCCAAATTCTTACGAATTCTCCGCTTTCTCAGAAACTGGCACTCCTTGTGACTTCAGCTATCAAGGCAGCAATTATCAAGTTTCCCTAGGCTTTGAGGCAACATTAGAAGAATTCCGTGTTTATGATAAGGGCATTGATCCCACAACCGGAAAAGCGATTTGGGGCGCCTTGATGGGACCCTTTCGCTTTAAAAAACGCCAAGACTTTGCCTCAGAACTGCCAGTTTAACGACCACGGGTTTTTCTAATCACTCATGAGGCAACGTCGGCAACGGATGATCTAACGGATTTAACGAATAAGTTATTGTTATGATCAATTCCCTCTTAAGTTGGCATACTGCGAGGAACGCCTTCTAATGCTTCCTTCTCCGTGTCAAAAATTTCAAATACCGAGTCCATCATCGTCACTTCAAATACGAGTTTCGCTTCTGGATGGACATTACAAATGCGGAAGCTACCTTTAACTTTATCAGCATCGCGCATTCCTGCCACCAAGGATGTTAGACCAGAACTGTCAATAAAATTAACCTGGCTCAAATTGACGACCACATGACGGCTGAGTTTAGAAATACACTCTTGCAACTTCAAGCGAAATTGCCAAGCCGTCGTGATATCCAGCCGTCCAATCGGTGCTAATACAATGATCGTCGTACCATCTGCCGTCGTGTGCGTTTTCTGATCAATATTAATCATCAATACCTCCTTGCCGTGGCAGCATTGCAGTTGTGCTCTAGGTCTCGTAATATTTCATCTTAAAACCTCAGTCTAAACCGAGAGCACCTCTGAGTGCGCCCATCCCGCTACCCCCTCAACGTAGTTTAGCTCAGATATTTTCTGAGGTTGCAGGAGTCCAGTTAGCCCAATCTTGAGGTTTCAGAAATGTCTCATACAAATCAGCTTCCGGTGTATTGGGTTCAGGTTTGTAGCCATATTCCCAACGGACTAAGGGAGGTAGAGACATTAAAATTGACTCAGTACGCCCGTTCGTTTGTAAGCCAAAAATCGTACCCCGGTCATAAACCAGATTAAATTCCACATAACGCCCCCGGCGATAAAGTTGGAAATTCCGTTCCCTCTCGCCATACTCCATTCCCTTTCGGCGCTCAACAATTGGCACATACGCGGGTAAAAAGGCATTTCCACACTCTTGTGCCAAGGCAAAGATATCTTCCCAACGGCGCGGCTCAATTTCCCCAAGCTGGTTACTATAAGCGGCGGCGGCTCCATTTTTATCATGTCCCCGATACAGTCCTCCCGTACCATGTTGATAATCAAAAAATATCCCACCAACACCGCGCGTTTCTTGGCGATGTTTTAGATAAAAATATTCATCGCACCAACGTTTAAATACGGGATAATACTCCGAGTGGTGAGCATCACAGGCGCCTTTGAGTGTGCGATGGAAGTGCGCGGCATCTTCAGCAAAGGGATAGTACGGCGTTAAGTCTGCGCCACCGCCAAACCACCAAACTGGTCCTGCTTCAAAATAACGATAATTTAGATGAACTGTTGGAATATAAGGGCTGCGCGGATGTAATACCATCGAAGTGCCAGTGACGAAGAAGCTATGTCCCTCGGCTTCTGGACGTTGTGCCAAAATTGAGGGTGGGAGTTGGTCGCCCCAAACTTCCGAAAAACCCACTCCTGCTTGCTCAAATACGGCTCCATCGCGCATAATCCGGGAACGACCGCCACCGCCTTCCTCTCGCTCCCAGAGGTCTTCCTTAAAAGTGCTAGCACCATCTAGCTGCTCTAAGCGATTACAAATATTATCTTGCAGTTGTTTCATAAACTGCTTGACTCTCTCTTTAGAGCCAGGAGCTGGAGAAGAATTCGTGGTACTCGTTGCGTCCGTCTTAAAAGCTGTCATAATCTCAATTCAATGTAGTTGACCCAAAAGCACCTTGCTGATGGGCATCTCGATACCTTCAAGGAGCTGTGTAAATTTGTCCTGTCGATTTTTCAGAACATTTTAGGCGCCAGAATGCCAGACAATAACTCGTCCTGATCCTGTCACGGTACTTTCTTAGACTAACTTGGATCGGCTCTAGGGAAGCACCGAATATTCAAGT
>CADCTM010000890.1:0-902 GCA_902805485.1 uncultured Coleofasciculus sp.
ATTCTAAAAAATAGCTCCCAATGATCTAAACTTTGCAGGAACTAGTGATTAGTCTTTGTATAAGCCTCAAAAACTATCCGCTTGGAGGATACCTTTGAGTCTTGTTAAGAGATATAGTACATAGTCTGCTGGTTCATAATAGAGTGATCGCTTGTCAAAGAGCCATTCAACAAATTGCCCTCAAGCAAGCGGGAACTCTCTAGTGAAGTCGGGCGTCATTGGGAGATAGGATGTTTTAGCACCCCCTTCCATCCATGAGCGAATCGATTTCTGTAACCTGGTCAACCGCACATGAGGCACTTCCTCAAGTATCGGTGCAACCCGACAAACTCTCGAACTATGACTTGATCTTGCGCTGCCAGGACGGAATTCGCCCTGAGCGGGTTGCCTTTGCTGAACTTTTACGGCGCTATCAGTCTCATGTGGATAAGATTTTGTACCACCTGGCTCCAGACTGGCAAGATCGAGCCGACTTAGCCCAAGAAGTTTGGATTCGGGTTTATCGTAATATTAAGCGATTAAATGATCCTGTTAAGTTCCGAGGCTGGTTGAGCCGTATTGCCACGAATCTGTTTTATGATGAGCTGCGTAAGCGCAAACGAGTGGCAAATCCTTTATCATTAGATGCTCCGCGCCGCCTGGATGACGGTGAAATGGACTGGGAAATTGCCTCAGATAAACCCAATCCAGACGAAGACATGACCACGCGAGAGTTTTACGAACAGCTCCGTGAGGCAATCTCCGACTTACCAGAAGTGTTCCGTACTACCATAGTCTTAAGAGAAATTGAAGGCATGGCTTATGAGGAAATTGCCGAAATTACAGGTGTTTCCCTCGGAACCGTCAAGTCAAGAATTGCCAGAGCCAGGACTAGACTACAATCCCAGCTTCAAACTTATCTA
>CADCTM010000890.1:912-6906 GCA_902805485.1 uncultured Coleofasciculus sp.
TAGAAGCTTAAGCAAAAGTCTATGTCAAAAGAGGTTTTGCTCAAAGAATTGTTAGTTTATGATCAGTGTATGAAATTTTCGTTCCATGATTACGCGCTTGCTATGACTCGGCGGTGATACAACAATGACCTCCAATTTTGACACTCGTGAATTTTCTGGGCAGGACCCAACCAGGGAAATGGATAGCCAACAGCGCGATCGCTTTGAATTACTCAGTGCATTTATCGATGGTGAAGTAACAGCCGCCGAACGCAAGCAAGTCCAACAGCTACTAGCAACTGATCCCCAGATGCAGCGCTTGCATTCCCGACTGATGAAGCTACGCCAGGAATTGCAGCATCTGCCAGTGCCAGCACCCGAAGCAACGGCTCAAAAAACCGCACAGCAAGTATTTTCCCGAATTGATCGCCGCCGGATGCGAAATACGGCGGTTTGGGGAGGCGCGGCGGTTGCGGCAGTATTTGTCAGCGCCTTGTCGGGAATTTTCCCAGGCAGTCAGTCTTTCTCACCACAACTAGCTCAATCTCCGAAACAAGAGGCAGCACCAGAACCCTTGATGATTGCCGTAAATCGACCAATCATCGAAATTACTAAAGCACCTGTTGCTTCTCCTCAACAATCTTTGGAAACACCGAGAATCCAAAATGATACTGATCAAAGCAATTTTAATTAATTGCTTGGCAATTGTTAATTATTTAGTTAGTAGTTGGTTGGAATTAGGCTAGTAAATTCCTCCCTAGCAAGTTAGTTGTGATTCAAATACCTAATAATTTTATAATGGCGGCGCGGCAATTCCTGCCGTACCGTTTATGCTAATTGCTTCAGCCGCGAGTAGGAGTATCTACACCACTACTCCAGCATCCAGACGCAATAGGGACGCCACTTAGTTGCTTTACCCGTTCCGTACTCATTAAGTACACCCAAGCGACTCCTTGGGGTTGTCCTGATAGATCATAAGTTTCAATACACTGACGATTATATTCATTTGCCTGGGGCGTCCGGTTTGGATTGTAATCTTCCAGTTCATCCAGAACCCTTAACATATCCGGATCAGCAAAAGTCAACACAAAACCCTGAACTGGACTTTCCCCAGAAGTCATGCCGGGATAACCTAACGGTAAATCAAAAAGTTGACCATAAGCGATCGCACTTTTTGCCTCCACAACTTTCCCCACACAGAAGCGCTGATAATTCACCTCTTTTGGCTTCAACGTACCGTATACAAAAATCCGGATCTGATTTAATGTCATCGAATGCTTGTGAATTTTGTCTGCTCCAAGAGCTGATAATTCTATGTCTATCCCTATTGTCAACGACATATGCAGACACTTTCAATCAGCTTAATATGCCAAAATTAATAAAACCGACCAGCTCAACCACCCAGTAGGAGAGATTCGTCCCTTGGAGTCACGTTATAACCCCGCCGAGATCGAACAAAAGTGGCAAAACACTTGGACAGAACAAGGCTTAGATCGCACCCCCACAGACAGCGACAAGCCAAAATTCTACGCCCTGTCCATGTTCCCATATCCGTCGGGCAACCTACACATGGGACACGTCCGTAACTACACAATTACAGATGTTATTGCCAGAATCCGCCGGATGCAAGGATATCGCGTACTACATCCAATGGGTTGGGATGCCTTTGGTTTGCCTGCAGAAAATGCCGCAATTGCGCGGGGGATTCATCCGGCAAAATGGACGTATGAAAATATTGCCCACATGAAGGCGCAGTTAAAACCGTTAGGTTTTTCCCTCGATTGGGATTGCGAACTTGCCACTTGTTCACCAGACTATTACAAATGGACACAGTGGATTTTCTTGCAATTTTTCCAGGCAGGATTGGCGTACCAAAAAGAAGCCGCCGTTAACTGGGACCCAATCGACCAAACCGTTTTAGCAAACGAACAAGTTGATAGTCAAGGGCGTAGTTGGCGCTCTGGCGCGATCGTTGAGCGTAAACTATTACGACAGTGGTTCTTCAAAATTACCGACTATGCCGAAGAATTACTCAACGACCTCGACAAGTTGAGTGGTTGGCCAGAGCGGGTAAAGTTGATGCAGGCGAACTGGATTGGTAAATCCGTTGGTGCCTATTTAGAATTTCCGATTATTGGCTTGGCTGAAAAAATCGGTGTTTTTACGACTCGTCCCGATACGGTTTACGGCGTCAGTTACGTCGTATTGGCTCCTGAACACCCCTTAACGCAAATTGTTACTACAACAGACCAAAAAGCTGCTGTTGATGCCTTTATTGAGGAAGTCGCCAAACAAAGCGAATTGGAGCGGACGGCGGAAGATAAGCCAAAGCGGGGTATTCCTACGGGTGGTAGGGCGATAAATCCGTTTACGGGAGAAGAAATTCCGATTTGGATTGCTGATTATGTGCTGTATGAATATGGTACAGGTGCAGTGATGGGTGTCCCCGCTCACGATGTGCGGGATTTCCAATTTGCCAAGGAAAAGCAACTGCCGATTAAGGTTGTGATTGCAGCAGAAGGGGAAAATATAGGCGAGACATTGCGACAAGAGGCTTATACTGCCCCTGGAGTGATGATTAATTCCGGTACCTTTGATGGCATGGCATCGGTAGAAGGGAAACAGGCAATTATTGAACACGCCGAAAAACAAGGTTGGGGGAAAGGACGAGTTCAGTATCGTTTGCGGGATTGGTTGATTTCTCGGCAACGTTATTGGGGTGCGCCAATTCCGGTAATTTATTGCCCAAACTGCGGTACAGTCCCCGTTCCGGAAGCAGACTTGCCTGTACAATTGCCGGAAGATGTCGTATTTACTGCCGGTCGGGTTTCGTCTTTGGCGCAGTTAGATGGTTGGGCAAATGTGCCTTGTCCGAGTTGTGGCACTCCGGCGAAGCGGGAAACCGATACGATGGATACGTTTATCGATTCCTCTTGGTATTTCCTTCGCTATCCGGATGCCAAGAATGATCGGCAAGTGTTTGATAAGAATAAGACGAATGATTGGTTGCCAGTCGATCAATATGTCGGGGGAATTGAACACGCGATTTTGCATTTGTTGTACTCGCGGTTCTTTACTAAAGTATTACGCGATCAAGGGTTTCTGAATTTTGATGAACCTTTCCAACGTCTCTTGACTCAAGGCATGGTTCAGGGTTTAACTTACATGAATCCAACCACAGAGAAATGGATTCCTTCTAATTTAGTAGATCCTGCTGACCCGAAAGACCCGGAAACAGGTGAAAAGTTAGAAGTGTCTTTTAAAACCATGTCCAAGTCTAAGTACAACGGCGTGGCACCAGAGGATGTAATTAAAAAGTACGGCGCGGATACGGCGCGGATGTTTATCCTCTTTAAGGCACCGCCAGAAAAAGATTTGGAATGGGATGAGTCGGATGTTGAGGGGCAATTCCGCTTCCTAAACCGAGTTTGGCGTTTGGTAAGTGAGTTTGCTCAGGGTAAAAGGGCAATTTCTTCCACCGCGACAAATGGGGATTTAACTAAACCGGAAAAAGACTTAAAACGGGCAATTCACACGGCAATTAAAGACATCACTGAGGATTTGGAGGACGATTACCAATTTAATACCGGTGTTTCGGAGTTGATGAAACTGAGTAATGCGCTTACGGATGCACCGTTTAAAGCTTCACCGATATATGCCGAAGGAATTGAAACTTTAATGTTACTTTTAGCGCCTTTTTCACCTCATATTGCTGAGGAATTATGGCAGCTAACGGGTAATAGTGGGTCAGTTCATACTCAGACTTGGCCGCAAGTGGATAAATCGGCGTTGGTTGCGGATGAAATTACTTTGGTAATTCAAGTAATGGGCAAAAAACGCGGTACTTTAGTTGTACCTGCTCAATCTGACCGTGCGGCGTTGGAAAAGTTTGCTCGTGAGTCGGAAGTGGCACAGCAGTATCTAGAGGGCAAGGAGATTAAAAAGGTGATTGTTGTGCCTGGTAAGTTAGTGAATTTTGTAGTGGGTTAGAAATGGAAAAAAGCGCTTTGATCAACAATTAGAGCGCTCTCTAACTGATTTGCAGCGATATAGCCACCGGGCACATCGGCGCAGTGGCAATCACGACTAGTATGATCGCTTCTACTGGTTCCGCCAACGCTTGGCAAATTCTGTTAAATCATTAGAAGCTAGCTGTGCTTGTAAATACTTTAGGGCTTTTTCTTGATGAGGAAACTTTTTACCATCAAGAAATGCCGCAACATCTGTTAGTTTGATCGGCTGATTATCGGCAGTAGTTTGATTGCGGAATAGACGCGCAAATTCGGTCAAAATTCCGGGGTAATCTGCTGAAGTTAAGCGATTTTGTAGCCAAATTAGTGCTTGGTCTTGATAAGGAAACTTGAGCGGAGCATAATTCGGCTTGCCTATATTTGTCAGCAGGATTGGCTGCAAGTTATCAGTAGCGGCTTGGTTGAGTGCGACGCGCAAATTATAGTTAGCAATACCATTGGGATTTGGCACATTAATCTTGGATTGAAAAGCCTTGACTGCATTAAAAGTTTGCGGTCCATAAAATGGCTGATCTGGAAGGATGCCAGCTTGAACAACAATGTTTAATTGGTCTTGTAAGATTTTCATTACCTCCTGTAACTTGGCTTTGGTTTGATTACCATATATGCCATCAACCACCAGATTCGGTCCTTTATACTGCTCCTGAAAGCTGCGAATTGCTTTAGCTGTGGCGCTACCAGTTAAGGATCTGTTATCTGTTGTAAAGGGAAATACACCAGGCGAAGCTGATGTAGGTAAGTATCCTAAACCTATTAAAATTGAGCGGACTTCAACATTTGTGTAATCACGGGGCATGGTTTTGAGTTACCTATTCACTAAACGTCAGTGGTGTTCTTCTTATATCTCTACACAGAGCATAGTGATCATTCCAGAGACGTTGTTGGACGTGAATGGGTGGAACTGTAATTGGTTTGCTAGTACCATCAATTGGTATGAGTCAAAACTGGCGATCCTCCTTAATGCGATTGGAGCTTACTTGGCAGATCCTCGTTTCTTTCTCCATCCACCTGCTTAAGTATTGAAGACTATAGCCAGTGTTTTGGATACGTCCTTTCTTCAGCTAAATTATTGAAGATCACAGCGCATAGCACCAAAATCATCGATCCCTCAAAAGCAGGTGTTAGCAGAAATTGCCAGTCCGGTTTCGTCATCATGACAACTAATGCAACTGCTCCCGAAGGAGGGTGTAAAGTTCCGGTAAACTGCATGATTCCAATCGCCGTAGAAACAGCCATTCCCATTGTCCAGGGAGAAGAACCGAGAAAATGCAGAATAATCAGACTCACTAGAGCAGCTAAGAGATTACCCCCAATGACATTACGGGGTTGAGCCAACGGGCTTTCAGGGACACCAAAGATCAATACACTTGTCGCACCAAAGGGAGCCATCAGCAGAGGAGAATTGGTTTTTACAGCAAGGTAAGACGTTGCAGTAATGGCTAAGAAACTACCGACCCAACTCCAAAAGATATGGTGATGATGAGGTCTATCTATAGGACAGGCTAGAGGACATGATCGCCATCTGCCAAGGATTTTAAACCAATAACTTTCCCATTTCAACAGAGCTTTCTTATAGTCGATCATGAATGAACCACCCGACAACTTTAACGATTTCACAGAAAAATCAGCCAGCGCGGCAATGGCTATAAAACGACCGAGCCAGAAGAAAAAATATGAAAGTAGAAGAATCGAGGCGGCTTGGCTGCACTGCAACACAATTCGATTAACGTTCGTTTCGACTTAACCCGTGATTGGCTTGTAATCAGTTGAGCAAGCAAAAGTAGATTGCTTTTTCGATTCGGTGAAAACGCTTTCATAGAAGGGAATATACCTTTCACAAGATAGAAATCGGGGTATCCTGGAAAACTCCGGATGCTCCCTAGATTGAATGAAGAAGTGCTTTACTAAAGTTAAGATATCATAACATTTCCCTAAAAAGTATTCAAATACACAGATTTATTCTTGTTTTCAGGAATTAAGCAGT
>CADCTM010000891.1 GCA_902805485.1 uncultured Coleofasciculus sp.
GTATCGAGTTTTACTCTACTAATGCGGGTATGCAAGTCGTTCAGCTTATCTATGATTACTCACAGAGAAATCGAACGCCAAAAATGAAAGAGCAAGCTAAAAAGATTGATCAGCTTCGGAAAGAGAATCCATTTAAGAGTTAATTCATAATAGAAATTGATTTTATTAATAGAGCCTAACCATGTCTGAAGCCTTCTCACCTGAAATAAGCGATCGCATTTGTAAGCACATGAACGAAGACCATGCCAATGCCGTCGCCCTCTACGTCCAAACCTTTGGTAATTCCCCCGAAACAGAAGCCGCCCAAATGCTCTCAATCGATGCTCAAGGAATGAATCTCACCGCACAAGTTAAGGGTTCATCTGTACCTGTTCGTATCGAATTTGATCATGAACTTAAAGATGCCGAAGATGCTCACCATACCTTAATTGAAATGGTTAAACAAGCAAGAACACTTGGGAAATAGACAAGATTGCCAAAATCAAATCACACTTACTATATAGGCTCAAACCACGCCTTTAGTCCGCGCAGGCGGACTTTGTTAATTTAGCCACAACTGAAGTCGCCGAGTATTCTAAAATTGCCTGAAAAAACCCCCAATTGGGGGCAATTTTTATCAACAAAATGTTGTAGGGATCACCTAAAGCAAATAAACCAGTGTGAATAAAATAATCCACACCACATCAACAAAGTGCCAATAAAGTTCAGCCGCTTCTACGCCAAAGTGTTCTTGATCAGAATAGTGTTCAGTTTTTTGTGCCCGCCACAATACTGACAAAATCAACAGAAGACCAACGGTAACGTGCAAACCGTGGAAACCCGTTAGAACATAAAACGAGCTAGCAAAGACATTAGTTGTTAAACCAAATTCTAAATGAGCGTACTCATAAGCTTGCCCCCCCAAAAAGGCAGCGCCCATAATTGCTGTGATGATATACCAGAACCGCAGTCCAGCAACATCATTCTTCTTAATTGCCACATCGCCTTGATGCATCACAAAACTGCTAGCAATTAGAACCGCCGTGTTAATTCCTGGCAACAACAACTCTAACTCTGGCGTGCCTTCCGGGGGCCAAGCGGGTAAAGCCGAGCGATAAATCAGAAAGGCTGTAAACAAGCCGAGAAAAATCATACTCTCAGCAACTAGGAATACAACCACCCCAAACATCCGTAAGTCTGGATGTTCCTCGTGATGACCTGCCTCAACTTCGTGATGATAATTAAGGGCAGTCTTAGATTCGTCAATTGTTGAACCTTGCATAAACCTCTCATGTTTGTGGTCAGTTGTCATTAGTAATTGGTCATTAGTCATTAGTTATTAAACACAAGAAGAGCAGCAAATAAAAAATGACTAATGACAGATAACTAAGGACTAATCGCGGTTTTGACTTTCCCCTTGACGGTCGTCGGGATTAACTGCTACTGCGGGGTCTGGGTCTGCCCGTAAAGCGGAGTTTGGACCAGCAGCTAAAGCGGGTTCTCGTTCTTCGGAGAAGGGTATATAGGTCTTATATTGGCGATCGCCCATGCCATAGTCATAAGGACCCGTTGCTAAAACAGGCACACCCTCAAAGTTTTCAATCGCTGGGGGTGAAGTCGTCATCCACTCCAAAGTTAAAGCTCTCCAAGGATTATTACCTGCTTTTTTGCCTCGGTATAGGCTCCAAATCACGTTAATCAAGAAAGGAATAATCGACGTATCCATGATGATTGCGCCGATTGTACAAATCACATTCAAGCTTTGGAACTTCGGGTCATAAAGGGCAATCCGACGATTCATCCCCAATATACCCAACTCATGCATCGGCATGAATGCCAAGTTTAAACCAATGAAAGTTAGCCAAAAGTGAATTTGACCAAGAGTTTCGTTGTACATCCGCCCCGTTACTTTCGGGTACCAGTGATAGAACCCAGCATACAGACCTAAAACACTGCCACCAAAAAGAACGTAGTGGAGGTGAGCCACAACAAAGTAAGTATCGTGGACGTGAATATCAAAGGGTACCGCCGCCACCATCACGCCTGTAATTCCACCAATTACAAACGCCGAGATAAAGCCACAGCCAAATAGCATGGGAGTATTCCAGCTAATTTTGCCGCCCCAAATCGTTGCCAACCAACTGAAGACCTTAATCCCCGTTGGCACAGCAATGATCATGCTTGTAACCATGAAAAACATCCGTAACCAGCCAGGAGTCCCACTGGTAAACATATGGTGCGCCCAAACAATCAGCCCCAAAAAGCTGATCGCAATACTGGAATAAGCGATCGCTCTATACCCAAAAATCGGCTTCCGCGCATGGACAGGCAACACTTCCGAAATCACCCCAAAGAAGGGCAAAATCATGATATACACCGCCGGGTGCGAGTAAAACCAGAACATATGCTGGTAAACAATCGGATCGCCACCACCGACGGGGTTAAAAAACATTGTCCCGGCGATTAAGTCAAAGGAAAGCAAAATCAACGCCGCCGCCAATACTGGAGTCGCCAGTAGCTGAAGCGCCGAAGTTGCCAACATCGCCCAGCAGAACAACGGCATCTGATTGATCCCCATTCCCGGTATCCGCATCTTCAAGATTGTGGTCGAGAAATTAATCGCCCCCAAAATTGAAGAAGTTCCCAGGATTAACAGACTGAAGATCCAAATTGCCTCACCCGCCTTGCTAGAGATCAAGCTCAACGGCGGATAAGATGTCCAACCCGCCTCCGGTGCCCCAACAAAAAAGCTGGATAGAAGCAAAAAACCGCCAACTGGAATCATCCAGAAGGCAACAGCATTCAATTTGGGGAATGCCATATCTTTTGCCCCGATCATTAGGGGAATTAGATAGTTCGCAAAAGCGCCGGTGCCTGCGGGGACAACCCACAGGAAAATCATTACTGTCGCGTGGACGGTAAACATCCGGTTGTAGGTTTCCGGGGTAACAAAATCGGAAGCAGGCGTTGCCAATTCGACCCGCATAATCGACGCTAGTATCCCACCAACGAAGAAAAAGAAGAAAGATGTCACCAGGTATTGAATGCCAATAACCTTGTGATCAGTGTTGAAGGTAAAGTAATCCTGCCATTTCCTGACCCCCGGTTCGTGGTCTAGTGCAGGCTGATTAGCTTGTTCTTGAAGCTCTGCTTGTGTCATGCTTTTTGTTTATCCTTTGTCCTGGGTCAGCCGTCCGTTATTATTGACTAACGACTAAATGGTGAGCCATCTGAAGAGTGGCTGGAGTGAAGCTGCTCCAAAGTTTTTGACTCAATTCCCATGTCTGCTGCATATGGGGCGAGAATTTCACTACTGGATCGATTAACAGAATTAAGAGCAACGGCTTTATCCAAGGTATCGTTGCTGGCAACGGCTTGCTGCTCTTTCACCCATGATTGGTATTCTTCCGGTGTGTGGACGAAAAGTTGGGCGCCCATTGCTCCGTGGTAAGCGCCGCAGAGTTCTGCACATACGATTGGATATTGTCCGACTCTATTTGGTGTGAAGCGTAGCTCACTTTCCCGTCCGGGGATCGCGTCTTGCTTGAGGCGAAACTCTGGCAGCCAGAAGGCGTGTAGCACATCTTGAGCGGTGATTTTTAGATCGACTTCTTGCCCAACTGGGATATGCAATTCGCCGGATGTCAGCCCACTTTCAGGGTAGGTAAAAATCCAGGCATATTGCAGACCCATAACGTTAACGGTTAGAGGTACGGGTTGATTCTGATTTTCTGGAGAAGCACCTAATCCCAGCGCGATATCACCTTGACTGGGATCGTAGGCAATCAGACTTGTCTGGGCATTATGCTCGGATGGTGACATCTGATGATCCATGGCGATCCGGGTACCATGATCATGGGATGCCATCGGATCGAGTCCTCCCATCGCGTTGTAAATTTCAAAGCTATAAACGGCAATGATTAGAACGGTGACAGCGGGAATTGCTGTCCAAACGATCTCTAGAGGGATATTGCCATGAATCGGTGGTCCATCGGTTTCGTCACCGTCGCGCCGACGATAGCGGATGAGTGCTATGACGATGATGCCTTGGACTAGGATAAATAGCCCAATGGAAATAGTCATCATCATGTTGAAGAGCGCATCGACTTGGGCTGCTTCGTCTGAGGCTGCTACTGGCAGTAGACCGTGGTTTTGACCGTACCACAGGCTGACTAGGGTCAGGGCGATCCCAGCCAGGAGGGTTGCAATTTGACTTGGAATGTTCACGGTTGAGCTAATGGTAGGACTTTCTACAAAACTTTGTTTTAAGGAGTTGTTGAGTCAAAGTCCACTCTGATTCGGTTTTTAGGTATAACCTGTTGACCCAGGTTAACCGCACCAGAACTTTGAATCTCTAGCTTCTCCGTTGGGGTCACTTACCAAGGTAAGGCAGGTGATGAGTAAACGAGTTAGCTTTTGTTGCTTTTTCACTATTTTTTTATTTATTTCTTTGGGATCAATCCGCCTGGAGAGGTGACAGTATAAAGCGAAGGCGTGACGGCTGCACACTTGAAGTTAAAAAAATGTAAAGATTTTCTTGCCGTTCCCCGTAATTAATCCCAAAATTTGCTCACAATCTGAAAATTCTCTAAAACTATTCAGCTCTGGTGATAGCGTCATTAGAGTGGTAAGTAGAGTTTGGTCATCTTTTAAATTCTGGTGTTAGGTTGAGGATGAGCCGCTACTCTCAAGTTAAGTTAATTTTGATTGACATTTGTTGCTATGGCTGAATCAGTCCTCCCTCGCTCGCTTACTACTCAGGAGTCATCCCAGCCCTCTGAACGAATTCGTCGCTTGGTTTGGAAAATCGCGATCGCAACGCTATTGTTGATGGCAGTTGGTAGCGCGACACGGGTAATGAACGCAGGTTTAGCCTGCCCAGACTGGCCGTTATGCTACGGTCAGTTAGTACCAAGCAAGCAGATGAATCTGCAAGTTTTTCTCGAATGGTTTCACCGACTCGATGCCGCCCTAATTGGATTAAGTGCGATCGCCTTAGCTGCTTTATCCTGGTGGAATCGACGCTCCTTACCCAACTGGCTTCCTTGGGCGTCCACCTTTGCCCTCGGTTTAATCGTCTTTCAAGGTGTCCTCGGTGGACTGACAGTTACAGAATTACTGCGCTTTGATATCGTTACCGCCCATCTCGGCACCGCGCTCTTATTTTTCACTACCCTGTTAGTAATCGGTACAGCCCTGATGCCCTACAAAGGCACCGGCGCTGCAGGTAAATTACCTTGGCTGGGATTAACCGCCGCGATTTTGATTTACTTGCAAAGTATTCTAGGAGGATTAGTTGGCTCGCAGTGGGCATTACACCAATGCTTCGGTGAATCTCAACTTTGCAGCGTGATGAATAGCCATATTTTCGGTGTCGTACCAGCAACCCTGGCAACCGTAGCTGTAGTATTTATGGCATGGCGGACACCTGCACTTCATCCCACTCTCCGGAAGTTAGCCAATATTGCAGGTGGACTCTTGATTTTACAAATACTCCTCGGTATTGCCACCTTCCGCCTACACCTGCAAGTCGAACCCTTAACCGTGAGCCATCAAGCGATCGGAGCCGCCTTACTAGGGACATTAGTCTCCTTTACGGTTTTAGCATTGCGAGATAGGGAAGCCCTGCAGCAAGCAGATAGAGCGGTATTCGAGGAAATGAAACCCTTTCCCCAGGTAGATGCGACTAATACCTAAACCCCTGAAAATTTATCCAGAAATCCCTTCAGTAACGAACACTTCTCCTGCGTCCATCTGTGGTTTAAATCTCTCAATCTCCTCACTTAGTAAGCACTTCGTGCCTCTAAGCTAACAGCACTCAAAAAAAGGAATTGGTGAAGTAATGATAGGGACCAGTCTCTCCCGTCAACATGAAAACTTTCTACAAGTTATTCAAAGCTACTATCAACTAACAAAGCCTCGGATTATTCCCTTATTGCTAATTACAACAGCAGCGGGAATGTGGATGGCATCCGATGGAAAAGTAGACCCTTTATTACTCCTAGTAACTCTTGTCGGCGGCACTTTGGCGGCAGCTTCGGCACAAACCCTGAACTGCATTTACGATCGCGATATCGACTATGACATGGTGCGTACCCGTCATCGCCCAATTCCGTCGGGCAAAGTCCAACCGCGCGATGCCTTAATATTTGCGATCGCTTTAGCCATTCTCTCCTTCACCCTCCTTACCGTTTTCGCCAACCTGCTAAGTGCCCTCCTAGCCATGTCTGGCATCGTCTTCTATATGGGGATTTACACCCATTTGTTAAAACGGCATACCGCGCAAAACATCGTGATCGGTGGTGCGGCAGGGGCAATTCCGGCGTTAGTTGGTTGGGCGGCGGTGACGGGCAGTTTAAGCTGGGCAGCTTGGTTATTATTCGCCCTAGTCTTCCTGTGGACGCCTCCCCACTTCTGGGCATTAGCATTGATGATTCGCGATGACTATGCCAAAGTCGGTATTCCGATGCTGCCGGTTGTTGTCGGGGAAGAGGCTACAACTCGTCAGATTTGGTACTACACGTTATTAGTTGTACCTGCCTCATTTTTGCTGATTTATCCTGTAGGAGAAGCGGGAATTGTTTATGGTGCGATCGCATTATTTCTAGGCTATATTTTCTTACAAAAAGCATGGCAATTAATGCAATCTCCCACTGACAAGCAACTTGCCAAATCCCTGTTTAAGTACTCTATTCTTTACATGATGCTTTTATGTACAGCAATAGTGGTTGATAGTTTGCCGTTAACTCATCATTTGACCGCTGGGTTGATGACAAATGTGCAAACTTTGATAAGTGCCGCATTCAGTTGTAGTTAGTAACAAAACTGACGTAACTTTTTTACTTACCCTCTGTCTAGGCAAGGCTCTAATCATCCTTCTCCTAACTAAAATCTCTCCCAAGGGCGAAGTA
>CADCTM010000892.1 GCA_902805485.1 uncultured Coleofasciculus sp.
AAGTGCATCGTTAGCGCTGTTTCAGTGGTACTCATCGCCCAAATGTGCAGGTCGTGAACTCCAACCACACCGGGAAGTTCCGATAGGTAAGTGCGAACCGCTTGCAGGTCAATGCTTTCGGGTACAGCATCCAGTGCCAAATTAACCGAATCTCGTATTAAGAGCCAGATCAAGGGGTGTCATAACTGCTCGTCTAGCAGGACAAGGAATCTCGTTAATATGGAGAAAGATTAAGCAATGTCTCAGGTTGAGATGGGAAGCGATCGCCTAAACGGGCGATGTCGAACACAGGACTGAGTAACTTTAATGAAGATAGTCTTGCCCAGAGAATTCCGACCAACCTGAGCGATACGTTTATTTTTTGTAGCTTGAGTTAAAACATCTCACCCATGATGGAACTTCCACTAATCGGTAAAGTCAAACGACCGCTCCCTTGGCTGATGGGGCTGATGGCAGCCGGCATTGTGGGGTTGGGGGGTGTAGCTTATGTTGTCGTTGGGACAAAGACGCCCAAAATCGACCTGAATAAACTGACCGTGCCGACACAATCGCAAAATCTCACCGTGAGAATTACGGCTAATGGTAAGGTCCAACCGATCCAAAGTGTGAACCTCAGCCCGAAAACCGCTGGTCGTTTGGCAAAACTATTAGTTGAACAAGGCGATCGCGTCCAGCAGGGGCAAGTCTTGGCACAGATGGAAGATGCGGACTTACAAGCCCGCTTATCTCAAGCCAGAGCCAACCTGAGCAAGGCTCAAGCCAGTCTAGCAGAGGCGCGTGCCGGAAGTCGTCCGGAAGAAATTCGGCAGGCAAACGCTCGTTTGTTGCAAGCACAAGCGCGTCTAGATGAGTCACGGGCGGGAAATCCCTCAGAAATTGACCAAGCCAAAGCGCAAGTAGAATCCGCGCAGTCCCGATTAGATTTGGCACGAAAACGGGCAGATCGATTTACTAGCCTCGCCGAACAAGGGGCGCAAACCTTAGATAAACGAGACGAAGCCTTGAGCGAACTACGTAATGCTCAAGCTGCTCTGAATGAAGCCCAGCAACGCCTCCAGAAGGTGGAAACTGGCAATCCCCCCCAAATCGCCCAGCTAGAAGCGGCTGTTGCAGAAGCCCAAGCAGAGGTACAGCAACGGCAAAATGGCAAGCGTCAATCGGAAATTGACCAGTTTGTTGCCACCGTTAAGGCAGCAGAAGCTGAGGTGCAAGCGGCTGAAGTTCAGCTCAAAGACACCGTAGTCATTGCCCCATTTACGGGAATTGTGACGCAGAAATACGCCACGGTTGGGGCATTTGTGGCTCCATCCACGTCAGCGTCCAGCACAGCTTCGGCAACCTCAACTTCAATTCTTGCCCTAGCTAAAGGTTTAGAAATCCTCGCGAAAGTCCCAGAAGTGGGTATCAGACAAATTAAACCTGGACAAATGGTGGAAGTTGTTGCAGACGCCTTTCCCGATCAAGTTTTTAAAGGTCGCGTCCAACTTGTCGCACCAGAAGCGATAGTTGATCAAAATGTCACCTCATTTCAGGTACGAATCGCACTGGACACCGGACAAAACGAACTGCGCTCAGGAATGAATGTTAACCTGACGTTTTTGGGGGAAAATGTGAGCAATGCTTTGGTTGTCCCTACAGTGGCAATTGTTACCCAAAAAGATGGCAAACGCGGTGTTCTCGTGCCTGACGCAGACAATAAACCAAAGTTTAAACCAGTGACAACTGGTCCGGAGATCCAAACCCAAACCCAAATTCTGGAAGGATTAAAACAAGGTGAACGGGTGTTTATTGCCCCACCCGAAGAATTTATACAAAAACAAAAAGAACAAGCAGAAAACGAGAAGAAAGGGAAATAATCATTAACTATCACTTACAGCCGTTAACCCAGAGGCTCGAAGATTCGCTACCGCTAAATCTGTTAAATAATCCGTTGCCGACATGGACATCATAGAAAGCGTTAAAATGGCAGCCACAACTTTAGTGGCAAATAAACTGCGAAGTAGCTTAACAATGCTAGGCATTATTATTGGTAATGCTTCAGTAATTGCCATGATTGGGATTGGCGAAGGCGCACAAAAATATATTGCCAAAGAACTAGAATCCTTGGGACCAAATGTGCTGTTTGTAATTCCAGGGAACCGGGAAACCCAGCGAACTAGTTTAGACTTGCCGAGGACATTGGTGCTAGAAGATGCAAAAGCGATCGCTTCTCAAGTCCCCTCAGTAGAAACTGTTACTGCTGAATCAAATAGTCGTCAATTGGTGAATTACCGCAACAAAAACGCCAATGTGAACGTTATAGGAACAACTCCGGAATTTCTCCCGGTACGGAAGTTTGATGTCGCCAGAGGGCGGTTTTTGACAGAACTGGACATCAAGCGTAGTAATCTAGTTGCTGTCTTGGGTGCTGATCTGGCTAATCGATTGTTTAACAACGTTGATCCTGTAGGTCAACAAGTACGAATTAAAAATGTTACCTTTCAAGTGATTGGGGTAATGGCAGCTAAAGGCTCGAACCTAGGAGTAGATTATGATGATGCTGTGCTGATGCCCTTAACTACTCAGGCGAACCGAATTTCTGGACGAACTTCTCCTTATGGAATTGAATTAACTTACATCGTTGCTGCTGCCAAAAGTGCGGATACTGTAGACGCTGCCGAGTTTCAAATTACAAACTTATTGCGCTTGCGCCACAAACTAAGTGGTGAGGATGATTTTACGATCCGGACGCAAAAAGATGCAATGGAAACTGTTGGTAAAATCACAGGCGCTTTAACAATAATGCTAGCGGCAATTGCCGGAATTTCGCTATTTGTGGGCGGAATTGGCGTCATGAATATTATGTTGGTTTCTGTAACAGAACGCACTCAGGAAATTGGACTGCGAAAAGCGATCGGTGCCCGCGAACAAGATATCCTACTTCAGTTCATGATTGAAGCGGTGATTCTCTCTGCTGCCGGTGGTATCGTTGGGACTTTGGTGGGCGTCGGCGGTATTCTCTTGGTTGGTGCTTTTTCGCCTTTACAAGGTGGGGTTTCTGCAACGGCAATTGTGATGGCGGTTGGGGTTTCTGGTGGTATTGGTTTATTTTTTGGTGTAGTACCCGCACGTCGTGCGGCGAAACTTGACCCGATTGTTGCTCTTAGAAGTGCTTAGAATGACCAATCAAATTAGTACTCAGTCTCAAGTCCTTAATCCTGAATTCAAACCCGTTGTAATTCGGATTGAAGATGTGCATAAGGTATACGGAATTGGCAATACAGAAGTTCGTGCTTTGAATGGGGTAAGTTTAATTGTTGATCAGGGTGAATATTGCTCAATCATGGGCGCTTCTGGGTCGGGTAAGTCTACAGCGATGAATATTATCGGTTGTTTGGATCGACCAACATCGGGACATTATTACTTGGATGGAGTTGATGTTTCTCAGTTGGCAGATTCGGATTTAGCGGGGATTCGTAATATTAAAATTGGTTTTGTTTTTCAGCAATTCCACTTGTTAGCGCAGTTGACGGCGATGGAAAATGTGATGCTGCCGATGGTTTATGCGGGGATTCCAAATGGGGAAAGACGCGATCGCGCTAAGGACGCTTTAACGCGTGTGGGACTAGGAAATCGTTTAAATAATCGACCGAATCAGTTATCGGGTGGTCAACAACAACGGGTAGCGATTGCGCGTGCAATTGTTAACAGACCTGTCTTACTATTAGCTGATGAACCAACGGGTGCTTTGGATTCTCGCACAACTCAGGAAGTTATGGATATCTTCACGGAGTTAAATGATAGTGGGATTACTGTTGTGATGGTAACTCACGAGCCGGAAGTTGCAAGGCTTACTAAGCGTATTGTCTGGTTCCGTGACGGTGAAGTCATGCATTCTCATCTGACTCCAGAGGAAATGACTAAGGTTGCGGTTTCTTGATGAAACTTGTTTGAATACATACATCTATAGAGACATTCCGGCGGAACCTCTCTAGAAAGTTTTGGGGCGTTGCTGATTGAAGGGATGATTTTTCTCTAGAGGTAGTACCCCCGTGCCTACCCTCTTAGGTGATTGTGGAGCTTAATGAGGCAAAGCCAATTTGCTTGAGATTATCAGTACCGCTTTTAATTAACTGAATTTGAGCTTAAACTTTACTTCGTAAGAAACCTACTAAGTTTTGCATAAAAGATAGGCTCACATTGTGCTTTTGGGCTTCATCAATTAATTGTGCGGGTAGAGGATCAACTTCTGTAGAAGTATGACGTATTAAGAGTACTTCTTCTGCTAGACCGACTGTGACAAGCCGGAAAGCCACCTGCTGTACTTTTTCAACAGGTAGTCTCAGTTGCTCGGCGATCGCGTTTAAGGAGAGTGTGCCTTTAGTATATTCCCAAACTTGCCACTCTAAACTATCTAACCGATACTGTGGTTTACCGATCATCGTACTCACCAAACCGCCGTTGGGATCGGGCAATTTATCGGCTAAAGCCTTCCAGTTTTTTAGCACTCTTAAACCCACCAAGGTGGCTTCTGTTGCAGGTACGCTTAAACCCGTCATTTCTCGTGAGGGAATTTGTACGTTTTGCTCAAATTTAAACTCAGCGTCTTTGAGTTGAAATAAGGCACAAACTTGCTGCAATACTTGTATTTGAAATAAGCGTTTTAGTTGTGCGGCTTGTAGAACCCCTTGATTTTTGAGGTACAGACCCAGTGGTTGGTCGATTGGACAGCACCAATGTACTACTTTGTCAAATACGCGATCACTAATCCACTGACGCCCGTCGAGCAAGGAAACTAAGCCTTGATGATCCAACCCATTCGCTGCCGCCACAATCCGCCCCTGACGCATCCAGATGTAGTATTTCCCGGGCTTGGCTTGGGAATCTGGCAAGGCACGAAGCGTTAGTAAGCCAGTTTTACGCCCTTTTTCAATAAACTGAAAAATTTCTGGTAAGGAGAAATCTGTTAGATACCCTGTAACACACATAGCTATTCAGTTGAAGGCTGGTGGAGGAGCAATTGAATCTCAGTTTTGCACTCAAAGGTTAAGAAACCCTCTTAACAAGACTTGATGTACAATTATTACAGATTTATTATAGATTTTTCTAATAATTTTCGTGGTAAAAATCTATAACTTTCCTGCAATGCAAGCGCCCCTACCCCGATTCGCCTAACCAAAATTGCCCAAAGCTTGAAAATCAATTATTTGGGGTTTTGTCTCATCACCTCACACTTCTAGAAGATTTTCTAGCCGTGAGAGAAAAATCTGGTTAGTTAAACCTGAGTCTCCGCTATCTTAGCTAACTAAGTACTTTTACTACTCTTTCATAAGGATTAAATCATATTTCCTTAAGATGGAATCTTTTGAGTATTGACGAAGTTCAAAGAAGGATTGATCAGTTCTGGATTTCATCCTTCAAGGAACGGTTAATTATCAAGAACCTGTTTGCCAAATGTCTTTTAAACTACAGAATTTTGCATAAAGTGTTGAATTAGGACGATTAAGGCTTTAACTACAGAATCTTTTTGATTGGCATTTAGCGTCACAAAGGGGGGGCGACTTTTCTCATCAACAAAGCCTAACGCGATCGCTACATTTTCCTCAGACCAGGCACCCTCACAATCCATATGAGTTAAACCCACCAAAAGAGGGATTTTTGCCCGCTGATTCATAAACGCCAAAAGTTTCCGCGCTAACCGAAAATCACTAGGGCGATGAGCATCAACCAAAAGGATATAAGCATGAGCCTTACGAATCAGGATATCCCACATAAAATCGAAACGCGCTTGTCCGGGAGTACCATAGAGGTGCAATGCCATTCCTGGAGCAAATTGCAAGCGTCCAAAGTCCATCGCCACCGTTGTTCGTTTCTTAATCTCGGCTGATTCATCCGTCGCTAGGCGATCCGTGTCTACTACAGCAATTTCGCTAACTGAGCGAATGAAGGTGGACTTACCGGCACCTACTGTACCGGTTACAACTAGACGCATAATTTCCACGCTTACTTGCTCCTCAGGAAACCAAGTAAGTTTTGCATAAAGGAATTGCTAGGGACTTGCACGTTCGTCTCTTTAATTTGATTTGTCGCAATTGCGACTGATTCCAGGATGTCTTCTCCCACCACTCTAGTGCGAGAAGGCGCGATCGAGGGAACTTCTTCCACTAAACCGACACTAATTAAGCGGAAAGCGGTCTGTTGAATCGTTTCTATCGGTTGTCTAAACTGCGTCGCTATCAGACTCAGCGGAACTGAGCCATTTGCCGACTGCCAAACCCGTCCTTCCAAAGAATCTAATCGTAAATGACGCTTACCTAAAACCATCTTAGATAAAGCCGAAGTTGGTTCTGGAAGCTTGTCTGCCAGCGCTCTCCAGTCTCGCAGTACCCGTAAACCCATTAGTGTGGCTTCGGTGGCGCTCAGGCTTAAACCGGTCATTTCTGTTGTGGGCAACGTCGCCTTCGAGTCAAATTTAAATCGAGCATCTTTGAGCCTAAACAAACCACAAATTTGTTGCAGTACCTGGGCATGGAATAATAACCTCAATTGTTCCGGTTGCAGGAACCCCTGCGTTTTTAAGTAAAGACCAATTGGCATATTTGCCGGACAACGATTTACTTGCTCCCGTATTGCCTCTGGGCTGATCCAACCCCGTTGACAAATCATTGCCAGCAAGCATTGCTGGTTCAAGCGGTTAGTAACCGCGACAATGCGCCCCTGATGCAATAGAGCATGGCGTATTCTTTTCTCTGGACTATGGAGATCCGGTTGAAATCGCAGGGTCAGCAAGCCAGTTTTGCTACCTTGATCGAGAAATTGGAATAGTTCCGGTAAGGAGAATTCGGATAAACAACTTGTAATTGCCATTGCTCTTTCACTTATTTCTAAAAATTTGTCTGA
>CADCTM010000893.1 GCA_902805485.1 uncultured Coleofasciculus sp.
GATACCACTGCCCCTCGTTATTAGGAGCATTAGTACAACCGGATGATGTACTGCTTGAGAATGGCTTTTTAAGGTTACGATCTCAAGTCAGAAAAGTTCGAGAAAAATATAACTATACCTCAGGCATGATTACTTCTGAAGGAAAGTTTAGCTTCCAATATGGGTACTTAGAAGCCAGAGTAAGAGTGCCACGAGGCAAAGGGTTATGGCCAGCTTTTTGGACACTTCCTGCAAACAGAAGCCTCTGGCCACCAGAAATTGATGTGCTAGAAATTTTAGGTCATCAACCTGACACCGTGTATATGAGTAATCATTATCAGGAAAATGGCGTTCCAATCCACGTAACTCAAAGTTATAAAGGTTCTGATTTTTCAGCAGACTTTCACAAGTTTGGTGTACTTTGGGAAAGCGATCGCATTGTTTGGGTAGTGGATGGTATAGAACGTTTTCGCGTAACCAATAATATCCCTGCCTTACCCATGTATATCCTGCTCAACCTCGCTGTGGGTGGCAAGTGGCCAGGATATCCTGACAAGACAACTGTATTTCCCAACTACTACGATATTGATTATGTAAGAGTTTGGCAGCATGCTGGTTAAAGAAACATCAACTCAAGCTTCATCGCGTCCGTGAACTTGGGCTGGTGGACTGGTTGCCTCAACTGCTGTAAATGGTTCTAAGATTTTGTAAGTATGGGAAGCGCCTTTTTGCACTACCCAAGAGTCCCCAGGTTCCAACAAAACCATTTGACCTTCTAAGTGCAACTCGGCGCGACCATTAATTACATAACCAACTGTTTCATACTCTCGCACGGTTGGTTCTTTTGCTTCATTTGGTTGCTCATCTTGCCAAAGCCGCATTGCAACGGTTTTTCCAGAAGCGAGATACTTTTGACCCATCTCACCTTTGGGAGAATATTCAGAGCTGACTTTTTTGACACTTGTATCAGGCATATTAACTTCCTTATTTCCGTTTGAACTTTAATGGCTACTAGTGAGTAAATAGTAGTTATTAAATAATTTATAATTATCTACTATTCACTCACAAAAATCTGATTTTAGGGTGAGATTTAAGGCTTCAGCACAACTTTGATGCAGTTGTCTTTCTTATGCTTAAAAATCTCATAACCTTTCGGTGCATCCTCCAAACTCATCTTATGAGTAATTACAAATGATGGGTCAATTTCGCCGTTTTGAATGCGTTCGAGTAAAGGTTGCAAATAACGATGAACGTGGGTCTGCCCCATCTTGAACGTCAAGCCTTTATTGAAAGCTGAACCCATTGGGATTTTGTCGAGGATGCCGCCGTAAACCCCAGCTAGTGAGACATGACCGCCTTTCCCACAGGCAACTATAACTTGCCGTAGTGCGGTTGGTCGGTCGGTTTCCAGGCGTAAGGTTTGTTTTGCTTTGTCGTAAAGTGCCATTGCATCAGTACCATGTGCCTCCATACCCACGGCATCAATGCAAGCATCGGGACCGCGCCCCCCGGTCATTTCTTTAAGCGCCTCGCCGACATCAATTTCCTCGTAGTTGAGGACTTCTGCGCCGCATTGTGATGCAGCCATTTGCAAGCGTTCGGGAACTCGGTCAAAGGCAATAACCCGCTCTGCCCCTAACATAAAAGCGCTTTTGATCGCGAACTGTCCGACGGGACCACATCCCCAGATGGCAACGATATCTCCAGGTTTAATGTTGCAGTTTTCTGCTGCCATGTAGCCTGTGGGGAAGATGTCGGTGAGAAATAAGACTTGATCGTCAGTCAGTCCGTCGGGAACTTTGAACAAACCGACATCAGCAAAGGGGACTCGCGCATATTCAGCTTGACCACCTGCATAGCCACCGAATAAGTGAGAATAGCCGAATAACCCGGAGGGTGAATGACCGTAGAGTTTTTCTGCCATCCAAGCATTGGGGTTGGAGTTATCGCACAGCGACGATAAGTCCCGGTTGCAGAAGAAGCAGTTTCCGCAAGAGATGGTAAAGGGGACAACAACGCGATCGCCTATTTTGACGTTTTTCACACCGCTCCCCACTTCCACAACTTCCCCCATAAATTCATGACCGAGGATATCCCCAGCTTCCATGCTTGGGATGAAGCCGTCATAAATATGTAAGTCAGAGCCACAAATTGCCGTTGAGGTAATTTTAACAATGGCATCGCGGGGGTTAATAATTTTTGGATCGGGTACTGTGTCAACCCGGACATCATTATTACCGTGCCAGCATAAAGCTCTCATTAATTATTCTCCTTGGGGTAAACGGTTAGTGGCTTAGAAATGAGTTAATGTTTGCTTAAGAAACGCCGTCGCTTACTGCCCGCTGCGTCCCTTTCACTGTTTCCTCAGCTTTTTCTTCAACGTCGTTGATAAACTCTTTTGTACCGGGATAAATTGGTTCGTCTAGATTGAGTTTCTCTTTGATATTTTCAAAGACATCTTTGAAATCAGACTTCGGCTTATTCTTTTGTTCTTCATAAGCATTTTCCCCCTTTTGTTGAACATCATCAGCCGTATCTTGGATATTCCCCGCAATTCCTTCTAGATTTTGCTTGGTTTCCTTTGCTGGTTTCGTTAAGGCTTCGCCAATATTTTGAGTGGTTTCCGGCGCCTCTATGGGCTTTTTGTTTTCCTGGAATAGTTTATTTGCGGAATTTTGAAAATTCTCTTTTCCCGCCTCTTGTTCTGCCTTAAAAGGATTGCCATCTACTTGATACTGAGTCGCTTCTGGTGTTAAGGCTTCGGCATTGGCTTGAAATCCATTTCCAACACCAAATCCCAAGGCGACGGCTACTAAAGAAACGGTCAAAACAGCACGAATGAAATTATTTTGCAACCGAGAAATTAAACGATTCATTGCATGACTCCAGTTAAATTGTTTATGGTTTTAGAACAACTTTGATACACTTATCGCTCTTGTTCTTAAAAATCTCGTAACCGTAGGGCGCTTCATCGAGGGGTAAGCGATGGGTGACAACAAAAGAAGGGTCGAGTTCGCCGTTTAAAATGCGCTCCAGCAGCATATTCATATACTTCTGTCCATGCATTTGACCCATCCTGAAGGTCAAGCCTTTATTAAAAGCCGCACCAAAAGGCAGTTTGTCTACAAAGCCGCCATAAACACCCATAATCGAGAGAGTGCCGCCTTTGCGACAAGCGACCATCATTTGCCGCAGGACGTGAGGGCGATCGGTTTCCAGCCGCACTGCTTGCTTTGCTTTGTCGTAAACGCCTTCAACGCCCATACCATGCGCTTCTAGTCCTACAGCGTCTATACAGCAATCAGGACCGCGCCCGCCGGTCATTTCTTTTAGGGCTTCGCCTGCGTCCACTTCTTCGTAATTGATGGTTTCCGCTTTGGCAAATTTTTGTGCCATTTCCAAACGTTCGGGAAAGCGATCAATGCCGATAACCTTCTGGGCGCCAAGCATATAGGCGCTAATCATCGCAAATTGTCCGACAGCGCCGCAACCCCAAACGGCAACAGTATCCCCAGGTTGGATATCGCATAATTCAGCACCCATGTATCCGGTAGGGATGGCATCGGAGATGAAGAGTAATTGCTCGTCGGTTAGTTCTTTGGGGACTTTAACGACGCCGACATCGGCAAAGGGGACACGGGTGTATTCAGCTTGGGCGCCTGCGTAGCCGCCAAATAAGTGGGAGTAGCCATAAATTCCGGCGGTGGCATAGCCGAAGACTTTTTCTTGCAGGTAGCCGTTGGGATTGCTGTTATCACAGAGTGACCACATCTCGCGGGAGCAATAATTGCAGTGCCCGCAGCCAACTATCGAAGGAACAACAACGCGATCGCCGATTTTTAAGTTGTTGACATTACTACCAACTTCGACTACTTCTCCCATGAATTCGTGACCAATAATGTCACCGGGTTGCATGGTGGGAATGTAGCCGTCGTATATGTGCAAGTCGGAACCACAGATAGCCGTGGAGGTAATTTTGACGATCGCGTCGCGTTGGTTGAGAATTTTTGGATCGGGTACGGTTTCAACCCGCACATCGTTAGCGCCATGCCAGCAAACTGCTTTCATTTATTAATAAGTCCTTAGTCATTGGTCATTAGTTATTAGTTATCGCCAACTCCCCCAATTAATGACTATTTCCGTCCGCTTGGTTGTCCTTCAGTTGTGGCAATTTCTCCGGCTTCCATTAACATTTTGAAGCGGCGCAAATCGTCGCCTATTTGTTGTTTTGGTTCTTCACCGAAAAGTTTGGCAAGTGTGGCGGTTACGGCGCCGCCCGGAGGGTTGTATTCGAGGACAACCTTGACTTCTGTACCTCGATCATGTGGTGCTTTGGTAAAGCGAACAAATCCGGAGTTATCAATGTCTGCACCTTCTACGGATGCCCAAGCAATTAAATGATTAGGTTGTTCATTAACAATTTCTGCATCCCATTCCACGCTTGCACCCATCGGCGCAGTTGCGATCCAATGGGAACGCTGGTCGTTAATAACAGTGACGTGTTTGAGATGCTTCATAAAGTGCGGCAAGTTCTCAAAGTTACGCCAAAACTGGTACAGTTCTTCAGGTGATTTATTGCTGATCGTTACTGTTTTTTCAACTCTAATACTGTCGTTCATGCCGAGGGTGTCCTGGATGTCGTCTTTGATGCTGTTTTGTGCCGTAACGCCGCGATAAATTAGTCCCCCGCCTGTAAGGGCAGTGAGCGCACCCCGAAGCGAACCTTGTCTCAGCCCTAAAAGGACTAAGGCGCCGCCACTAATTAATGTGCCCCAGCGTTCGGTATCGCTGACGTTACTGGTTTCACTGGGTTTCTGGGGTTCACTGGGAACAATGTCCTGTCCTGATGTCATGTCCTTTTTTCCTCAAGTTAATGATGGGAGTCCTAAATTTAGATCCTGCCTAGCCAGGTTTAAAGAAGGGGGAACCGGACTCTTACTCACCCCAGAATTCGGGGGTTGGGGGGGGCTGTTCGTCTTTATCTTTGTCTTTAAGAGGGGGATCTTCCCTAACTAACAGTCTGAGTTTGTTTGTTCTCTAGCCCTTCTCTGGAGTGATCGAGGCGTAGTTCGCCCTGTGGTTCTTTACGCAACGACTCTGGCGTTTGTTCACCCACGGTACCTTTAGCAATAGTGATGCCGCCATCTGCTAGCCATAATGCCCCTGTGACATAGCTAGCTTCATCGGAGGCAAGAAAGGCACAAACATTTGCCATTTCTTCGGGTGTGCCGCGTCGTCCCATTGGTGTTGCCATGACGGTTGTTTCTTCCATCTCGGCGTCCATTGGGCCGGTTTCTTGATGAGTCCAGGCAGTATCTATTGGACCGGGACAGAAGCAGTTGGCGCGGACGCCGTATTGGGCTTGTTCTACCGCTACTCCTTTGATAAAGGCGTGCATCCAACCTTTCGTCCCGCCATAGGGGGAGTTTTTGGGTAGACCGTTAAAACCGGCTTCAGAACCAGTGGCGACGATGTTGCCTTGGGTTTTTTGGAGATGAGGCAAGGCGTATTTCGTCATGAGGAAGGCGGTACGGATGTTGTTGCGAATGGTTTGATCGAATGCTTCTATGGGGTAATCTTGGGTTTCGCCGGTTGCGAGAAAGACTCCAGCATTGTTTACTAAGATGTCTAGGCGTCCGTACTGGTCTATTGCGGTTTTGACACAGGCAATTGCATGATTTTCTTCAGCAACATCTCCGCTATAAGCGATCGCTTGTCCACCATATTGCTTAATTGACTCGGCGACATCAAAAATCGGATCGTCTGGCAGCCCATTCACCACAACGTTTGCACCTTCTTTGGCAAACTTATGAGCGATCGCTTCTCCAATACCGGTGCCTGCGCCTGTAATAATTGCAACTTTCCCTTCTAAACGTCTACTCACTTTCTGAAACCTCTGATTTTCCTTGCCTTTACATAACTTTGAGCGTGATGATGTCCCGTTTTCCTCTGCCTATAGTAGGGTTAGTGACCTCTGTCTTCAGCAGGTTAAACGCTTTTTTTTTGTTTGGTAAGTTACAGAAGTTACATAAATTCAAGTTTTTATGACATCGACTACTGTCAGTAGCTACGACCAGGGAAAAGAAGCATTTAAGGGTTTGAGTGTTGATGATCAACTCGGTTTGCTGTGGTTTGTTTATACCAAAATTGGTAGTTCAGTAACACCCGCAGCACCGGGCGCAGCCGGTTCAGAAATTGCTGAAGGCTTATTTAATCAAGTCAAGCCACTGTCTCATGAAGAACAGTTACAAGTTCAGCGAGATATTGCTTCCAATGCCGATACTTTAATTAGCCGCGAGTACGGTTCTTTAAGCCCGGAAACTAAATTAGCGTTTTGGTATTTTTTAGCTCAGGGTATGGAAAGCGGGACAATTATTCCGATGCCTCCTGATTACGAACTTCCTCAACAAGGAAAGGATTTGCTAACGCAAATTGAAGGCATGGAATTTAGTCAGCAAATTGATTTCCTGCGGGGCGCTGTACTGCCAATGGGCGCTGAACCTAAAGGTGGCGCTGAAATCTAATTAATTGGGTTTCTCGTAAGAAACACACATAACAAACATTCAGCCGAGCCATAATCACCTCCTCTAAAGCAAGTTAGCGAGTTTTGGATAGCTTCTTGTGGGGGAGGTTTTTTATGTTAAGAAATATCTAAAAACATCGACTACAGTTGCAATAATTTGCTAAAAGCTATAAAAGAATTTAGAAGCTTTTGATAAAAAGTTTGAATTCTGTTAGAGGAATTCTTGCAAGCTTCTTTCTAAGCATTAATCTGGCTTAGTTGATTTTACCATCTATATAATTAATCCTAAAAAAGGAAGCCTATTAAGAAACTAGATATTCAATCTAGCAAGTCAAATCTGTTAAGAAAAATCATGATTTACGGCAAATACCCGTTAT
>CADCTM010000894.1 GCA_902805485.1 uncultured Coleofasciculus sp.
AGACGGCGGAGGTGCCGAATGGGAATAGGTTGTTCGGGAGCCATAATTTCAACAGATTGGGATGCAATAAACTGGCTGTTCATAAGGGGAGCGACAGTAAATTTTATACTGCTTAATTAATTAACTTTACAGTTATTTAAGGTTTGTCGGGAGATTTCTGATTTTATTCGTGCTGTCTTGCTGTTTTTATGAGACAGTACAAGCAACTTAACCTTTCTCTAAGCGTAATAATTGGGAGCTGAATCCTTCCTCTCCCAAAAGACGAAAGCTGTATAAATCCTAAGATATGGCTCTAAATGCTTATTTACGGCGATAGAGGGAGTGTAAAAGCGTGTATTCTCCAGAAAGGTTAAAAAAAGATCTTGGCTGCGGTTGAGGAGAGCTTTATGTCCGTCTCGATTGCCTATCTCGGACCCCCTGGTACCTACTCGGAAGCCGCTACCTTGGCTTATGTTCGCTTTTTTAAGAGAAAAACAGATACTGAACCGCTTTTATGTGCTTATCCCAGCATTGCTCAAACGTTGCAGTCGGTGGCACAGGGGCAAGCTCATTTAGCCGTTGTCCCGGTGGAAAATTCGATTGAAGGCAGTGTTACGATTACCCTGGATATGTTGTGGCAGTTGGATACACTCCAAATTCAGCAGGCTCTCGTCTTGCCGATCCGACACGCTTTGCTGTCACGAGCGTCTAGTCTAGAAGCGATTCAAACAGTTTATTCGCATCCGCAAGCTCTGGCGCAGTGTCAGGGGTGGCTAGAAAAGTTTCTCCCTTCGGCACAACTAGTGCCGGCAAACTCGACCACGGAGGGGTTACAGTATCTGGATCAAGATGATCGCTTGGGCGTAATTACTTCCCAACGAGCGGCCCAGCTTTACAATTTGCCGATCCTGGCGTCTGCGATTAATGACTACCCGGACAACTATACTCGGTTCTGGGTGTTGGGGAAGCAACTGTCTTTAGGTGGCACTCACACGTCGTTGGCGTTTAGCACTCCAGCTAATGTGCCTGGAGCTTTGGTAAAACCGCTCCAAGTGTTTGCGAGTCGAGCAATTAACTTGAGCCGCATTGAGTCTCGCCCAACAAAGCGATCGCTTGGGGAGTACCTGTTTTTTATTGATTTTGAAGCTGATTCCTCTCAAGAATCTGTAAAATCAGCACTTTCGGAGTTAGCTTCTCACACAGAAATTCTCAAAATTTTTGGCAGCTATGGCGTTTTAGCGATTGACTCATCAACCGTATTAGAAGCCTAAAATCCCAAGAAGCGTGATTAATCAAACAAACCTGATAGCCTTGAGTCTTACTTGGGGGAAAATTTTTGCCCTAACAACTAAGAGATAATTATTCAGACGCTTAATGAAAGTTTTTAACCTTCGTTAATTAAAGGCATCCTTGAGGACTGTACGTGCGGCTAAATGATTACGGGTTGAGGTGAGAATTTCGGCTTCACGCTCTAGACGCTTCGAGGTATCTTGCATTTCTAAAAGCGCCTGTTGTTCTGAGGCAACACCGTAAAGATTGCTGGCAACCCAGTAAGATAACTCAATCGGTAAATCGGGCAAGTCCTCTGGTAATTCAATTTTCTGTTCGGTCAATTTTGCCGAAAGATGGACAACATCTCGCAGCAATTGTTCGACCTCTGTTGCTAGTGTTCTTAGGTCTTTTTCTGGCGGTTGGTCTTCAATCCATTCCACCAAGCCAACACGATAGGGCTTTTCGCGGACATACTCTAAGACACGGAATCTTTGCTGTCCTAGGGTTAATACTTTCATCCGGTCATCAGGCAGGCGTTGAAAGTGGATAATTTCAGCACAACAGCCAACAGCGGCGGGTTGACCTTGAACTGGGTCCCACATCAACACTCCGAACCTGCGATCGCTCTCCAAAATCGTGTTCATCATGATTCGGTAGCGAAACTCAAAGATATGCAAGGGGAGAGGACGCCCTGGAAACAGAACCACTTCTGGCAGTGGAAATAAGGGGAGTTCTCTAACAGCAATTGAGGAAGAGGATGCCATTGTGCCTTGGTGAAAAGGGAAAGTGCGCTTCTTTACTTACTTTAACGGATTTCTTCTAGTACAAGAACTAGAAAAACCCGTTAAAGCTTTAGATTCGTGGGTGAAATGCACTCTTATTAGCTTGCGTTCACGTCGCTTTATAGCTTGACTTCAATATCAACACCTGCCGGCAAGTCCAGTTTCATTAGGGCGTCGATGGTTTTAGAAGACGGCTGATAAATATCAATAATGCGGCGATGAGTACGGGTTTCAAAGTGTTCCCGCGAATCTTTGTCTACGTGAGGCGATCGCAACAGACAATAGATGCGACGCTTTGTTGGTAAGGGAATCGGACCAATTGCTGTGGCATTTGTACGGTTTGCTGTATCAACAATCTTCTCGCAAGATGTGTCAAGCAGCCGCCGATCAAAGGCTTTCAGACGAATACGAATTTTTTGCTGCTGAATTGTTGCCATTTTTAGTTGTCCAGGTTCTGTAGTAAAGTATCGAGTTTTTCCCAAGAAGCGATAATCGCCTCAAAATTTTTAAGCCAATGAAAGCTGACCGTGGAAGATTATACTTCCATTTGCCAGAGTGCGTGCGGCGCAACAATTCAACTACGACGCTTCTTTTTTTAGCCAAGTACAGATTAATAAGGAGCAGAAAAGCGGCTGCCTCTCTGCTCCTGCTTAAGCTAGAACAGCTCTATTTGAGGATTTTTGAAACAACACCCGCACCGATGGTACGACCACCTTCACGGATAGCGAAGCGCATCCCTTGTTCAATGGCGATGGGGTTGATTAGCTCAACCGTCATTTTAATGCGATCGCCTGGCATAACCATCTCAGCAGTAGTACCATCGTCTGCTGTGAAGGCATTGATCGTACCTGTAACATCCGTGGTCCGAACGTAGAATTGAGGGCGGTAGCCAGAGAAGAAAGGAGTATGACGACCACCTTCTTCTTTTTTCAGGATGTACACCTCAGACTCAAATTGAGTGTGAGGGGTAATTGAGCCGGGTTTGGCAATTACCATACCGCGCTCGATATCATCCTTTTGGATACCCCGCAGGAGAATTCCTGCGTTATCTCCAGCCATCCCTTCTTCGAGCTGCTTCTTGAACATCTCGATGCCAGTGACGGTTGTACTACGAGTATTTCTCAAACCAACCAGCTCAACGGTATCGCCGATTTTGACCTTGCCCCGCTCAATCCGACCTGTGGCAACCGTACCACGACCGGTAATGGTGAAGACATCTTCGACTGCCATCAGGAAGGGCTTATCAATATCCCGCTCTGGGGTTGGGATGTAAGAGTCTACAGCCTCCATCAAAGCGTAGATCTTATCAATCCACTCATTTTCACCCTTATGGGCTTTCGGGTTACTGGTCATCGTTTCTACAGCCTGTAGAGCTGAACCAGCAACGATGGGGATATTGTCTCCATCGAACTCATAACTACTGAGGAGTTCGCGGACTTCCAGTTCCACGAGTTCCAGTAGTTCTTCGTCATCCACCATGTCTTGCTTGTTCAAGAAGACAACCAAGTTGGGGACGCCGACCTGTTTAGCTAACAAGATATGTTCCCGCGTCTGAGGCATTGGTCCATCAGCTGCTGACACCACGAGGATCGCTCCGTCCATTTGAGCGGCACCCGTGATCATGTTCTTCACATAGTCAGCGTGCCCTGGACAATCAACGTGGGCATAGTGACGACCTTCAGTCTCGTACTCAACGTGAGCGGTGTTGATCGTAATCCCCCGTGCCTTTTCCTCTGGTGCGGCATCAATGTCGGCATACTTTTTGGCTTGCGCTTGACCCATTGCCGCCAGGGTCATTGTAATTGCTGCCGTAAGCGTAGTTTTGCCGTGGTCTACGTGACCAATCGTACCGATGTTGACGTGGGGTTTATTCCGTTCAAACTTTGCGCGTGCCATGTGAATTACGTATTCCTTTTCCTATTTATGCGTTCCCTTTGCTCTTAGCGATGATGGCTTCAGCTACGTTGCGAGGCACCTCATCGTATTGGCTGAACTCCATTGAGAAGATACCCCGACCTTGGGTCTTAGAGCGGATATCCGTAGCATAGCCAAACATCTCTGATAGTGGGACTTTGGCTGTGACTTTGGCAATGCCTTGTTCCGATCCCATGCCTTCAATTTGACCACGGCGGGAGTTGAGATCACCAATGACATCTCCAAGGAAGTCTTCGGGTACTTCAACTTCAACTTTCATCATAGGCTCTAAGAGTACCGGTGAAGCCTTCATTACAGCTTCCTTAATTGCTAGGGAACCTGCAATCTTGAAAGCCATTTCCGAAGAGTCTACATCGTGGAAAGACCCATCAACTAGTGTTGCCTTCACACCAATTACTGGATATCCCGCCAAAATGCCGGATTCACAAGCTTCTTTCATCCCCTGTTCAGCAGGTGAGATATACTCTTTTGGAATTGCCCCGCCCACAATTTTAGAGACAAATTCAAAATCGCTCCCCGCCTCTGCTGGCTCTACCTCAATCACGACGTGACCGTACTGACCTTTTCCACCACTTTGGCGAATGTGCTTACCTTCAGCTTTCACTGACTTGCGAATGGTTTCTCGATAAGCGACTTGGGGTGCTCCCACGTTTGCTTCTACTTTGAACTCTCGTAGCATTCGATCTACAAGAATTTCTAAGTGCAACTCACCCATCCCAGCAATTACGGTTTGGTTGGTTTCTTTGTCAACACTGACGCGGAAGGTTGGGTCTTCTTCAGAAAGAGACTGGAGTGCTTTGGATAGCTTGTCCATGTCTTGTTTCGTTTTCGGTTCCACCGCCACCGAGATTACGGGTTCGGGAATAAATAGGGATTCCAGAATTACCGGTGCTTTATCGTCGCAAATTGTGTCTCCTGTAAAGGTGTCCTTGAGGCCTAATGCGGCTCCCAAATCGCCAGCACGCAGTTCATCAACATCACTGCGATCATCAGCCTTCAAAATCACCAACCGAGACACCCGTTCTTTTTTATCCTTCGTGGAGTTGAGGACATAACTGCCCTTCTTCAGGATTCCTGAATACACTCGGATAAAGGTCAGACGACCATAGGGGTCTGCCATGATTTTGAAAGCCAGAGCCGATAAAGGCTCGTTGTCATCTGCGTGCCGAATCGTGGGACTACCGTCTGGCAAGGTTCCTTGCACGGGAGGTACTTCGGTTGGGGAAGGGAGGTAATCAATTACGGCATCAAGCAATAACTGAACGCCTTTGTTTTTGAATGCGGAACCGCACAGCATTGGAACGATCGTACCGGCAATTGTTCCTTGCCTTAGCCCTGAGAGGATTTCAGCTTCGGTGAGTTCCTCTCCTTCAAGATATTTTTCAGTTAGGGCGTCATCGGTTTCGGCGACGGATTCAATTAACTTTGTACGGTACTCTTGAACCAATTCCTGCATATCAGCGGGAATTTCCGTTTCTGAGATGTCCGTTCCCTGGTCATTGTTGTAGATGAAGGCTTTCATCCTCACCAAGTCAATGATCCCTTTGAAGTCGATTTCGCTACCGATAGGAAGCTGAACAGGGACAGCATTCGCCCGTACGCGATCGCGAATCTGAGCGTATACCTTATAGAAATTTGCTCCTGTGCGATCCATCTTGTTGACGAAGACAATCCGAGGCACTTTATATCGGTCTGCCTGTCGCCATACGGTCTCAGATTGAGGCTGAACCCCTCCTACTGAGCAAAACACAGCAATTACACCATCAAGTACCCGCATCGAACGCTCAACTTCAATGGTGAAGTCAACGTGACCTGGAGTATCGATAATATTGATTTGATAATCTTTCCAAGTTGTGCTGATAGCAGCGGCAGTGATGGTGATTCCCCGCTCCCGCTCTTGTTCCATCCAATCAGTTACTGCTGTTCCTTCATGGACTTCACCGATTTTATGAACGATTCCTGAGTAAAACAGGATTCGTTCGGTTGTTGTTGTCTTGCCCGCATCAATGTGGGCGGCAATCCCGATATTGCGTACTTTCTCAAACGGGGTGGTACGTGCCACAGCTAACTCCTTGTCTCTGCCGCAAGTTTTTACACCTTGCTATCTGTTTACAATTCTATACTTTCTTTAAATTTTTATGTCTTTGGGGACATGAGTCGGCTATTAAGACGCGATTGGGGGTCATCTGTCATCAGTAATTAGTACCGATAGTGAGCAAAAGCTTTGTTGGCATCTGCCATCCGATGAGTTTCTTCCCGCTTCTTAATTGCACTTCCGGTATCATTAGCGGCATCCATCAGCTCGTTAGCTAGTTTGCTAGCCATTGTTTTTCCGGCTCTCGCTCTTGAGAATCGAATCAACCATCTTAGTGCCAAAGTGGTTCCACGGTCAGACCTGACTTCCATCGGCACTTGATAGGTTGCACCACCAACACGGCGAGCTTTTACCTCAACCAACGGTGTCACATTCCGCACGGCTCTCTCGAATGTTTCGAGAGGATCACCGCCTGTCCGTTCTTCAATCGTTTTCATGGCGTCGTAGATAATGCGATTAGCTACAGATTTTTTGCCATGACGCATAATCCGCCGCACCATCATACTGATCAGGCGGCTATTGTAGATTGGGTCAGGGGGAACAGGACGCTTTTTAATTACTGAGCGACGAGACATAGTAACCTTTCAAAAAAAGACAATAGCGATAGTTTAGAAGTTACCCATCACATACCCATGGCACTATTCGGCTGGTTAATGCCCTTGGCACATCGGTCTGTTCAGGCTTAGTGGGAAAGAAAGAGCAGTAACGCTCCCTTTGTTAGCAAATGCTGCGCCTCACTAAAGTACGCCTCCAGTGGAGACTAGAGCTTACTCATTCAGCATAGCCGAAACCCCTAACAACGTTGGAAAATGTTTGACAACGTTTAGAGTTGCTGCTAGGAATATAAGACTTTAAGAAGCCTTTTTGGGACGCTTTGTCCCGTACTTAGAACGTCCTTGACGGCGGTCTTTAACTCCAGCAGTGTCTAGGGTTCCTCGAATAATGTGGTATCTAACTCCGGGTAAGTCTTTAACACGACCACCCCTAATCATCACAACCGAGTGTTCTTGTAAGTTGTGACCAATACCTGGAATATAAGCCGTTACTTCAAACCCGGAAGTCAGACGGACTCTTGCCACTTTCCGAAGGGCTGAGTTCGGTTTCTTAGGCGTTGTTGTGTATACTCTGGTACAAACACCACGGCGCTGTGGACATTGCTTCAGCGCGGGTGACTTCGTTTTCTTTTTGGCTTTCGCTCGCTCGTCACGAATGAGCTGCTGGATAGTGGGCATGAGTTACAGTGTGAACAGCTCGATTGAGAGTTCTGACTAATGACAAATTCTAACTATATCTAAATTATGTAACGACTGTCAATTTTTATCGCGCGGTCTTGTATCAGGTTGCCACTTTTTAGCGCTCGACTCGAAAGGAGTTCCCACAACCGCAGCTTTCTACGGCCTTTGGGTTATGGAAGCGAAACCCTCCTCCCATCAAATCTTCTGAGTAATCCAGAGTAAGTTCATTGAGTGAGTTAAAGCTTTGTTCGTCTACGATGACAGAAAGCCCACTACAGTCATAAACACGATCGCCAGGGTTAATTGCTTCATCAAAGTCAATCGTATAATAAAGCTCTGAACATCCACCTGCTTTGACGCCCAACCGTAATCGCGCTTCGAGATTGTGACTTCTCAACTGTAATCGTCTAATCTCCTCAACAGCCGCTTTACTAAGATTAATCATCAGCTAATAAAAAAACCAGAAGTTGCCAAACTTGCAACATCCTCAAACTATATTAACGTACTTTAAATATAATCTAGCCAGATAAAGCCTCAGCCGCCATTAGAACAAAACAACAGCGGCTAAAATCATCGCAATCGACAGTACCTCAATTACCAACACTGTCTGAATCTTACGAGGTCTACTGCTTATTGAGGTTTGCTACGGGCGTAGTCATCTTCAAACCGAACAATATCATCTTCTCCCAAATATTCCCCGTTCTGAACTTCAATTAAAATCAGAGGAATGACACCTGGATTTTCTAAACGATGAGTATGACCTTGAGGGACATAAGTAGACTGATTGCTGTGAATCACGACTTCTTTGTCAGCACAGGTAACTTTTGCTGTACCGCAAACAACAATCCAGTGTTCACTCCGATGGTAGTGCATTTGCAAGCTCAAACGATGACCGGGTTTCACCTCAATTCGCTTGATTTTATATCCGCGTCCTTCTTCCAGAATAGTAAATGAACCCCAAGGTCGCAGTTCTGATGCAGCAACGCCTTCGGTGGTTAGGGATGTCGGTAAGTTGAGTGCCGGAATGTGAGAAACTTCTTGCGACTGAACCATGAGTTTTTTCTCCTGAGAACGGCTAGAAAATTGGCGTAAATTGGTTGACCGAATCGTACTATTTTGAGATTAGACACAAAATTGCAATCCAACTACACCCCAACATAGCAAATGCACTTTGGTGTTTGTTACCGCTTAGGCGTGAAGTTAGTCAATTTATATCAAGTCTTTACATTGAAAAATTTAGCTTTAAACAAACTTTAAAAACAAGTAGCTTCTGAGTGAGCTGAACAACAAAACTCTTAAACCCAGTAGCAGCCAACATTAATCAATTTCCCAAACCTCAGCTATTCCCCAATTTTTACAGCTTCATCTTCACGAATCAACAGTGGCTTTCTGTCGATTGGTACTAAGGAGGAGAGGGTCGGAAGATACCTAAACCATTATGAACACGCGCAACGGTAGTAGGAGAGCGGTCAAGAAGCTGACCCCCTAGATACAGTCCAGTTGAACTGCCCCCGTCAAAATTGAGAGCATCAACCGCACCTAGTAACTGCATTAACTGCGCCGCTTCTGTTAAATTTGGGCCAGAGCCACCAACACGATTATGAATCGCCGCGATCATCAACGTGCCAGAATTAGTAGTACCGATGCAAGACCGGATTGCAAATTGTTGAATAAAAGCATTACTAAACTGTTCAGCCTTGGCGTCTAGAACAATCTGCCGATTTTGGATTAGAAGTGGTCCCGCACCCAGAATATTAGGGTAGCTAGTGAAGTCAGGCGGTACTGTGCCTTGTTCAAGACGGACTTGTGTGCCAATAGCGAGAGAAGCGGCGGTAGTTGGATTATTGCGTAGAGTTAATAGATAGCCATCGCTTGGAATCGGGATGGTGGATTTTCCGGCAATACCACCCGACATCTGACTTGTAACCTGGCTGTTTTGGACGACAACGAGGACTTCATTATCAGACAAGGGGGTGTAGGTTGAACCCCACTCTGGGGTGTAGCGGGCAATACCTGGTTGAACATAGCCACTATTTAGGAAGAGGATCGGGAGACGTTCTCCGGTGGCAGTCAGTAAAGTTTCTTGAAGGGTTAAACGGCTGAATTTGAATTGACCACTATCTGTCCAAGCGATCGCACCTCGGTTGAGAATTGGTCCGGAAAACCAGCGACCATCGCGACGAATTGCCCCCAAAGGCAATTGGTTATTACGATTAAAAAAGCCAGCATTAATTGCCGCTGCCGCTTGCCATAATTGAGCTGTTTGCCGGAGTGGGGCTGTTCCTACTTGGGTCGTCGGATTACTCCAAATCGGTCTGAGGCTAATGCCAGCACTTCGTGGGTCAACTTCTAACCAGACAACGGGAAATCTAGCATTACCTAGATTGACATACCGCTGACGCCAGTGGATGCCTGGTGCCCAAAGGATTTCTTTTTCCAGCAGCGCATCGGGTCGGACATCGATGATTAAGCGACTGGGATTAGGGACACTGAAAACTTGCAAACGCTTGCCTTCGGGAACCACTACACGCAGTGTTGTTTGATTTTTGGCGTTTTCCACCCGAATCACGGCTTGTTGTCCTTGTGCCTCAACTGCCACGGGTGCGGCATCCTCGGCATCTTGCCTTTGTTGAACAGGGGGAGCATTGAAACGCTGTATTAATGAGGGGTCAATTGCGGCTTCAATTGCGATCGCTCCTTCAGTGCGTTGGTCACTAAATTGCCAGGGCGTGGGGCGGTCTAAATCAATAACTATACGCGAACCCCAGGGTTGGGCGCCTTGTTGGATATTAACTACCCGCGCTGGTGCAGAAGCGATTTGTAGCGTCTCGCCGTTGACTTTTAACTGCCAACCTGCCGCTTTGGCGAAATCGGTGACATCTAAAAATCGATAAGAAGCACTGAGTTGACTTGGCAAAACAAGGGGTGTCGTTTGTGGGTAGGAAAACCACTGGACAGGTTGGCGGGTCGTATTATTACTATTTAATAAGGTGACACCCAGCGTCTGTTCGAGTCCACTATCACTAATACCTGTGCGAACTGAGGTTCCTAACTGCCACTGTCTCCATGCCACGTTTAAGGTTCGACCGTTTAAAGTCAGTTGGTTTCCCTGCTGGAGCAATCGGGGTTTAGCCTGGGCTAGGAATGTAGTCGGAGGCGGGATGAGTTTTTCTTCTACAACGGCGGGGATTTGATCCAAAAGGGCTTGACCGATGGAGACTTGGCTGTGCTGAGTGGCTACGGAAGATGAGACTTTGGTGAGGAATTTCGTTGGGGTGATAGTTGCTTCAGCGGTTAGGGGTGGTAGTTCCTGCCGTGTGACTTCGCTAGTTTGTAAAATTAGCGGTTTTGTGGCTGCGACTTGCGTACTTGCCATGACGAAGGATGACCCAAAGAGCATTAGGGCAACAAAGATACTGATACTTTTAGACCTGGTTAGCCAAATGCGAGTAACACGCTTTTTGCAAATGCGATCGCTCTTACCCATTTTTGTTTTTGGCGTTACTCTTCTGCTCATTGGGTAGCCTCTTTAACCAAATTTCGGGCTTGTTGCCGTCTATACTTTAAGCCTTGGGTCGCCGCTCCAGAAATAATCACTCTTTACTAACGCGTTTGCTCGATTTACACTTCATAATAGAAATTAACAATCCTTTTAAGGGTCTCACCTCGCTACCCAACTGGAATAATTAGCTGCCTTGATTAAGGCAGTAAATCAATCTATTGTTCGGGTATAAGTCTTACCAAGAAGATGGTGCTGCTAAGAGAACGTTTTGTTGATCTTGGTTACATCGTCTGAACGGGATTGCAGGTAAATTAAATAATTTTTCTGTAGTGAAAGTTACAAGAAAGAAACTTAAAAATAAGGGATTGCGAGAGTAGAGCATTTCCTATAATATGGCTACTCTGTCAATTTGAGAGCGTCAATTTGGCACCATGTCGGTATCTAACTTCGAGTGTTTTATAAGTTACCTCAAGCACCCGATCTGTTTACCACTTTCGTCATCAGCCGGGTGAGTTACTTTTATCAGACGATTAAGGCATCCCAGTGCTTTCATTCGTCAGCCCGTGTCCATCGTAACTTAAGGATGTTGTAGTTTAAGGCTCGGCTAGCGATTTTCTTATTCAGACGCTTGACGAATTGCATCCCAGACGCGATTAGATACTCAACAAGAAGAGATATTTATGTTGACTGCCCGTTAACGTCAATTGTTTCTAATTTTTCAATTTTGTAGAAATCAACTGTAAATCTGCTACTGGGTTAACAGGTTTCAATCCGGAAAGTTCGTAAATTTGTATAGCGTAAAAACCGTGAATCATTCGATAGATAACAGGAGCATCAGACAAAACCAACAATCGCATCTGTGGAATCAGGGTGAGATCCCCTATGCAGGGCAGCGATGGCTGGTAGAAGAACGAGATGCGTGTGGCGTGGGCTTCATTGCATCCGTAGCAGGCACAGCAACTCATCAGCTTGTAGAACAGGCTTTGTCTGCCCTGGGATGTTTAGAACACCGAGGCGGCTTGTGTGCTGACCAAGACTCTGGGGATGGTGCGGGTGTAATGACCGCTATGCCTTGGGAACTGTTGAAGGATTGGTTTGCACAAGCCGAAATTGCCATGCCATCAACTGAGCAGTTGGGCGTAGGCATGGTTTTTTTGCCACAAGAAGAGAATCTTGTCAATAAAGTCCGTGAAATTGTTGAAGACGTATTGAGGGGCGAAAACTTAACCGTACTGGGTTGGCGCGTAGTACCTGTGCAAGAGTCAGTTCTCGGCAGACAAGCCCGGGAAAATCAGCCCCAAATCGAACAAGTAATCGTAGCGTCCCAAAATTTGCGGGGTGACGAACTTGAACGGGCATTGTACAAAGCGCGGCGGCGGATTAGCAAGGCATTAGAGTTGAATGGGACGTTGAAATGGTCTGACGATTTCTATATTTGCTCCTTCTCCAACCGCACCATCGTGTATAAAGGCATGGTGCGCTCCTCCGTGCTGGGTGAATTTTATCGCGACTTAAAAAATCCAAATTACCAAAGCGCCTTTGCCGTCTACCATCGACGCTTCAGCACCAACACCCTGCCCAAATGGCCACTCGCTCAACCGATGCGGTTGTTGGGACACAACGGCGAAATCAATACCGTGCTGGGTAATATCAACTGGATGATGGCGCGTGAGGCAGATTTGCATCATCCGCTATGGAGCGATGGAACTCCTGAGTCAGCAACAGGATTAGATGACCTGAAGCCTACTGTCAAGCCCGATAACAGCGACTCCGCAAACTTGGATAACGTGTTGGAGTTGATGGTGCGCTCTGGACGCAGCCCCGTCGAAGGCTTGATGATGATGGTGCCAGAGGCGTACAAACAGCAGCCAGATTTGGAAAAATATCCAGAAATTGTTGATTTTTACGAATACTACACCGGCATCCAAGAACCCTGGGATGGGCCGGCGCTGTTAGTATTCAGTGACGGCAAGATAGTCGGCGCAACCCTCGATCGCAATGGACTGCGACCCGCCCGTTATAGCATTACACGTGATGGCTATGTCGTCGTCTCCTCAGAAGCTGGGGTTGTAGACTTACCCGAAGCCGATATTATCGAAAAAGGACGCTTGGGACCAGGGCAAATGATTGTCGTGGATTTAGAAAAGCAAGAAGTCCTGAAAAACTGGGAAATCAAGCAGCGAGTCGCTAAAGAACAACCCTACGGGCAATGGCTGAAAGAAAATCGGGAAGTCTTGACACCACAGCCTTTTGCTGATCAGCCAACCCTCGAACCCCAAGTCTTACTACGCCAGCAAACCGCCTTTGGTTACAACGCCGAAGACGTGGACATGATCATCCAACCGATGACCATGGATGGAAAAGAACCAACCTTTTGTATGGGAGATGATACTCCCTTAGCAATCCTGTCAGGGAAGCCACGCTTGCTCTACGACTACTTCAAGCAGCGCTTTGCCCAGGTAACGAACCCACCAATTGATCCTCTGCGGGAAAGCTTGGTGATGTCGTTGACAATGCAGTTGGGGGAACGGGGGAATTTATTAGAAGCGAAGCCAGAGTATGCGCGGTTGTTGAGGCTGGAAACACCCGTACTCAACGAGGCAGAGTTAGAAGTGGTGAAAAATTCCAATTTTGACACCGCTGAACTATCATGCCTTTTTGAGCTTGCCAAAGGTCCACAAGGGCTAGAAACGGCTGTCCGCAATTTGTGCGACAAAGCGGCGGCGGCAGTAAGTGCGGGTAAGAAAATTCTGATTTTAAGTGACAGAAGTGGTGGGTTGCTGGATGAAGATTACAGCTATATTCCACCTCTGTTAGCCGTGGGCGCCGTGCATCATCATCTGATACGTCTTGGCTTACGGATGAAGGCATCCTTAATTGTTGATACAGCCCAGTGCTGGAGTACTCATCATTTTGCCTGCTTAATTGGCTATGGTGCGTCGGCAATTTGTCCTTATTTGGCATTGGAATCTGTGCGCCAGTGGGTGTCTGATCCCAAGACCCAAAAACTGATGGAGAATGGCAAAGTTAAGCCGATTACCTCAGAAAATGCTCAGAAAAACTACCGTAAGGCGGTGGAAGCGGGTCTATTGAAAATCCTCTCAAAAATGGGGATTTCCTTGCTGACTTCTTACCAAGCGGCACAGATTTTTGAGGCGATTGGGATTGGTACAGATTTGTTGCAACTGGGCTTTGCAGGTACAGCTTCGCGGTTGGGTGGCTTGACTGTGGCGGAGTTGGCACAGGAAGTCGTCTCATTCCACCATCGGGCATTCCCAGAATTGAGCGGCAAGAAGCTGGAAAACTACGGTTTCATCAATTCAAAGCCACGAGGCGAGTACCACATGAACAGCCCGGAGATGTCTAAGGCACTGCATAAAGCCTTAGCTTCTGGGAATTATGACCATTATCAGCTTTATCAACAGTTGTTCGAGCAACGTCCACCGACAGCTCTGCGGGATTTGTTGGATTTAAATAGCGATCGCACTTCTATCCCCATTGAGGAAGTCGAACCTGTAGCCCAAATCGTCCAACGCTTCTGTACCGGGGCAATGTCGTTAGGTTCCCTGTCACGGGAAGCCCACGAAACCTTGGCAATTGCAATGAACCGTATCGGTGGGAAATCCAACTCTGGCGAAGGTGGCGAAGACCCCATGCGCTTTAATGTATTGGATGATGTAGATGAAACCGGGAAGAGTGAGCTATTTCCCCACCTCAAAGGCTTGAAAAATGGTGATACAGCAAGTTCAGCGATTAAACAGGTAGCATCAGGACGCTTTGGCGTGACGCCAGAGTATTTAATGAATGCCCAGCAACTTGAAATTAAAATTGCTCAAGGGGCGAAACCGGGAGAAGGTGGACAGTTACCGGGTCCTAAAGTTAGCCCGTATATTGCAATGCTACGGCGTTCTAAGCCGGGAGTATCGCTGATTTCACCACCACCGCACCATGATATTTACTCGATTGAGGATTTGGCGCAGTTAATTTTTGACTTGCATCAAATTAATCCTGTAGCTAAGGTATCGGTGAAACTGGTGGCGGAAATTGGCATTGGTACAGTCGCCGCTGGGGTGGCAAAGGCGAATGCCGATATTATCCAAATTTCTGGGCATGATGGTGGAACCGGGGCATCCCCCTTAAGTTCGATTAAACACGCGGGTGCGCCTTGGGAACTGGGATTAACGGAGGTGCATCGGGTGTTGATGGAAAATCAACTGCGCGATCGCGTTTTGCTCCGGGCAGATGGCGGCTTTAAGACTGGTTGGGATGTGATCATGGCGGCGTTGATGGGCGCGGAAGAATATGGCTTCGGCTCAGTGGCGATGATTGCCGAAGGCTGTATTATGGCGCGGATTTGCCACACGAATAACTGTCCAGTTGGGGTGGCGACGCAGCAGGAACAGTTGCGGAAGCGATTTACAGGGATACCGGAGAATGTAGTTAACTTCTTCTTCTTTGTCGCCGAGGAAGTGCGGAGTCTTCTGGCACACCTGGGTTATCGCTCATTAACTGAAATTATCGGTCGCGCTGACTTATTGAAGGTGCGGGAGGGCATTGAGCTAGCGAAGACGGCTTCTTTGAATCTGAGTTGCTTGACACAGTTGCCGGATACAAAAAGCGATCGCTCTTTCCTCAAGCACGAAGCGGTTCACAGCAATGGGCCAGTGTTAGAAGAGCAATTGCTTGCCGATAACGAAATTCAAGATTGCATTGCTCACCAAGGATCAGTTACGAAAGAAATTGGGATCTTGAACACCGACAGAACCGTAGGCGCACGTCTAGCAGGTGCGATCGCTAAAAAATATGGCAACACAGGCTTTGATGGGCAAATTACCCTGAAATTCAAGGGAGCCGCAGGTCAAAGCTTTGGCGCCTTTAACCTACCAGGAATGAAGCTCATCTTAGAAGGTGAAGCCAACGACTATGTGGGTAAAGGGATGCATGGCGGTGAAATTATCATCAAGCCACCCGCAGAAGCCACCTACGATCCCGCGAAAAACGTGATTGTCGGTAATACTTGCCTGTATGGTGCTACTGGCGGCGTGCTGTTTGCCAATGGCGGTGCCGGTGAACGGTTTGGTGTCCGTAACTCCACCGGTAAAGCGGTGATTGAGGGAGCCGGGGATCACTGTTGCGAGTATATGACAGGCGGTGTCATTGTTGTTTTAGGCAATGTCGGTCGTAATGTCGGTGCAGGAATGACTGGCGGTTTGGCGTACTTCCTGGATGAAGATGGCAGTATGCCGTCAAAAGTCAACCCGGAAATTGTTAAGATTCAGCGGGTCACTGCCCCGGCGGGTGAGCAACAGCTCAAAGACCTGATTCAGGCTCATGCTGAACAAACTGGCAGTCCAAAAGCGAAGCTGATTTTGGCGAATTGGTCAGAATACTTACCGCAATTCTGGCAAGTCGTACCCCCTTCAGAGGCGGATAGCCCAGAAGTGAATCCGAATACGGTGGAAGCAAGAGAGTTGAGTCCGGTTCAGTAGGGAAAGGGAGGGTTTTCTTTCCCCGGAGATCCCCTCTATCTAGGGTTAAAAACGGGGAAAAGAAACTCAAACTTCCCCTTTTTAAGCCCTAACAAAAAGTGATAGCGTAGCGGGACGAAGTTCGGAGATTTAGGGGGATCAGCGGTGGATTAACTGAAAATAATGAGTGGCGGGAGAAATACAGCTTCTGCCCCTATCCCGCATTCCCCATTTCCATCAAATCTGGCACGGTTACGAAGGTGTAGCCGCGCTTTTTTAATTGCGTAATGATTTGGGGGAGAGCCTGTACAGTGGTTGAGCGATCGCCTCCACCGTCGTGCATCAAGACGATCCCGCCTGGTTTGGCATCTTTTAGCACACTCTCAACCAAGGATTGGGATGTATTGCCTCGATAGTGCCAGTCTTTGGAATCCACTGACCACATGACGACGGCGTACTTTTTCATGGCGGCGTAGGCGGCTAACCCATTATTCAAGATGCCTGCTGGCGGTCTAAACAAAGAGGTCTTGACACCCGTTATTTTGTAAACGAGTTTCGCCGTATCCTCCAGTTCATGAGCTGCCGCCGCTTCGTTGTAGTACCCATACTCATGGCTCCAGGTATGGTTGCCGATCGCATGACCCTCTGCCACTGCTTGCTTGAGCAGTTGCGGATACACCTCTGTGTTCTTTCCGATCACAAAAAAGGTTGCTTTAACGCTGTTCTGCTTGAGAATTGAGAGGATTTGTCCGGTTGTAGCGGGCCAAGGACCATCATCAAAGGTCAGGGCGATCGGTTTTGTCGCTGTTCCTTTGATCGCTTTATCTTGAGGCTTAAGCTGAACATGCGTGATCGTTTTTCCTTGAAACTGAACAGGCATAGGCAAGTTCAGGAGTTTTGCCTTGTCTACCTTTACCAATTGAGCGATGACTTGGCTATAAGTCAGCGCTGGCTCGGTAATTAAAGCTTTGACCTGAGAAGGGTTTAAATTACGTTGGGGAGCGTGTCCGATCAACCTTGCCGATATGATAATTCCCCCTTCCACAGAATGACCGATTTGCAAGCTACAGCTCGCCATAACACTAAGAACAGCGGCAACTATGCCAATGAATAAGTTCCGTTGCCATCCACACAGACGACGATTTGCCACGTTATCTCTCTTTCACTCCTCCAAACCGGGACGCCAAGTTATGGGTGTTTAATCCCTTGGCATTTTGATTGACAAAGGTTAAGGACTATTCGGTAGAAGAAACACTCGCGACAGTGGACTTACCTAAATCGCGTCCCTGAAAATCCCCCACTCGAATCAATCAACCCTGATACTAACCAGGCTCAAAGAACGAGCAAAAGACAGCGATTTCTCAATGGCTGCATCCGCGCAAGCTTTCTTGCTAACGTGGTGTAAAAAATTTACCCTAAACTTGATGCTGCAAATTACTGTCAAAACAGATCGGCGTCCGGGATAAACCCTCAGTTTTTAATCAAGACCAGATGGTGAAACTGGTCACTATAGAAGCGACAGTAGTACCATCGGTGAATAGTCGAATATAAGCTTTTTGCCTAACCAACAATGCTAAAGAGAATACCCTTGAGCTTCTGCCTTTTGTTCGGCGTCCTCGTTGCTGGGGTTCCTGCGAAAGCCGCGATGACGATGGCAGCAACAGGATCTCCTACCCAAGCGATCGCTAAAGTGGGGATCGCTGATCTCCTCAAGCTTGCGGTTGAGCCAACACCAGCCGCCTCAACCCTCACTCTCAAAGATTTGCCCCCTGGATTTACAGAACTGCCTCCAGAAATATCGGCAGCACTAAGCTCTCGGTTGGATGTTCTCAGCCAACAGGTGGGACCAGGAAACCTGAAACCAGAAAACTTTTTTGCCTTCGTCAACCCCCAAGATTTCCAAATTGTTTTGGGATTTACCAGTAACATTCCCAATCAACCCGAACAGGCAAGCTTTGATGCGAGTATGCAACAGCTCTCAAAACCAGAAGTTCAGCAACGGATGCTGAGTCAGTTGCAGGAGGGTGTCAAGAAACTTGGGGAAATCAAGGTGACAGACTACAGGACACTTTCTGGATTAAATAACTTAGCGAATGCTTCAGCAGGAATCACCCTGGGATTAGAAATGAGAGGTCAACCCCTGCGTGTAGACTGCGCGACTTTTCGCCGCAATAGTACAGGAGCCTTTACTGCGGTAATGTATCCCAATGACAAACAGCCAAAGGTTGCTGTCGCTGAAGTGGCGCAGAAATTAGATGGTCGGATTGTGCAGTTGCCGACTGATGCCCCAAGCCCTTCAACCAACGTCCCCAAATAATCACTCGAAGAGGGCGGAACCCTTTCCGCCCCTGCAACTACATTATTTAATTGACTTACCTTTGAACAGTTTGGTATTGCCGATTATAGGGAGCGTTGGCGTCAGGCGTATAGCTCTTAATACTATTAGCAACAACCCCTAAAACCGAAGCGCCGGAAATCTTCAAGCCATCCAACGATTTTGTCAGTAAAGAACGGTCTGTCTTTTCGAGTCCCACAACAAGAACAATCCCATCGGTATTAGCCGCTAAAATATTCCCGTCTGCTAAACCCAGCAGAGGCGGCGTATCATAAATCACTAAGTCAAAAAAGGCTTGAAATTGCTCCATCAAATACTGCATCTTATCTGAGGAAAGCAGTTTAATCGAATCAGGGGTTGCCTGACCGGCTGTCATCACAAACAGATTTTCAACAACGCCCTCGCCTGTTGAAGAACTCGGTAACGGACAGCGCTGAATTGCATCATTCAAACTCAAGTCGGTTGTAATTACATCCGTGAGTCCTTGGGCGTTAGGTAATCCTAGGCGGGTATGAAGTTGAGGACTACGCAAATCACCATCAACGAGTAATACTCGCTGACCAATTGCTGCGGCAGTTTGGGCTAAGTGTATGGCAACAGTAGACTTACCATCACCCGCAAGTGCTGAACCAATCACCAAGGAATGAATCGGCGCCCTTGCGCCCAGAAGGCGGATATTGGTATAGAGAGAGCGGAACGCCTCTAAAAAGGAAGCCGCTTGTTCATCCCTTGCTTGTCCCCGCAGTGGGATTAATACATGGCTTCCCACTTGACTAATGACATCCGGCGGGAGTCTTCTGGCTTTTTTGTCAAGTTTTTTAAGTTCCTTGGCAAAGGGAATTACTCCTAGCAGGCGCAGGCGGGTTGCCGCTTTGATTTCGTCTGGGTTATGGAAGACAGTATGTAAGATCTCAACAACAAAACCAATACCGATCCCCAAAAGCAGACTCAAAACGGCAACAATTCCTAAATCGCGTTTCGTTTGTTTTGCTGAAGCTGGGATTAACTTGCCTAACTTGTCACGCGGTAGTTCGGGCGGCGCAATAATTTCCCAAGGTATTTCCCGTTGGGAAGCATCTAATTGTAAGTTTTCTCGTTTTTCTAAAAACTGCTTGAGGCTATCGGTTGCAACTTTTAATTCTCGGTCTAAATCTGAATACCGACGAATCACCGATGGATATTCTCCAACTTTTGTAATTACGTCAGCTTCAGCAATTGCCAAAGAGCGATCGCGTGCCTCTAATTCTTGAATCTTGCCGGAAACGTTATCTAAACTCTGTTGTGCTTCTTGTGCCAAAAGATTCCGCAAGTTTTGCTGCTTTTCCCGCAAATCTTGCATGCGCGGACTCTCGTCTGTAAACTGGGACGACTGGAGCGCAATCTGAGCTTCAATCTTCTGCAACTGTGAAATTAGCTCGGTGTAAGTCCCCGGTTGATTCGCTTCACCCGACAACACGGACGTCGTATTATCAGCCGTAAGTTGTCGTTGTCGAGTGGTATAGTTGGCTCGCATTTGAGCGAGTTGCGCTTGAATCTCTTCCCTCTGCCCCCTCAGACGTTGAGATTGCTCTGTCAGGGCTCTTCCCGTTGTTTCTGGTTCATTTAGAGTGTACTGCTGCCGCAACTGTTGCAATTGTCCTTGCAGTAAATCCACTCGTTTTTGCAAAGCTGGCAGTTGCTCGTCAATAAACTGAACCCCTTGATTCAGGCTTGTTAGACGCTCCTGAAGGCTATACTTCAGGTAAGTGTCTGACAATTGCTGTAGGACAAAATTAATTTTTTCGGCGTCTCTGTCTTGATAGCTTACCGATAAAATCTTTGTGCCTTGTTGCTTGCCATCTTTGTCATAGCTGACACGAGAAATGTCAAGGTTATTAGTAAGAGAATTGTAGGTGATGTCTGGATACCGCGCTTGCAACTGTTTAATTACGGGTCCCATCAGGTTCGGGCTAGTCATCACCCGGATCTGAGTTTCATAATCTACCAAGTCAGAACTCTCAATTCCTAACCTGGAGATTTCCGCAGCGCCTGTATTGTTGCCGGTTTGAGCGAGGAGGGACAGTTTTGCCAGTCGCCCTTCCGCCGTGATAGGTTCTACCAAAACACGAAACGAACCTTTAAATAAGGCAGGAGTCGTTTTTGATTTCCAAACGATAAAACCGCCCGACAGTCCACCCAAGATAATGGCGGAGGCTGCCATTATCGGCGCACGACGACGCACTACGGCAAAGAGCCAACCTAAGTCCAGGGTATTCCCATTATCCTCTTCTAGAGCCTGGACATCGCCTTCGGGTAGAGACTGAGGCGGTTTGCCACCTTGTCGTTGTGAAAACATTTGATAATCGCGTTCAGTATCCATATTTTTTAAGTTACTCCCGACACAGTCCTGATGTGATCATTATCTAATTCCCAATATCGAAAGCACTGTAAAAATTGAAGCTGCGGGATTGAGTAAAACCTTAAGGTGTCAGTAATTCGCGTCGTACCTGCTCGGCTTACCACAATTATGTCGTTTTCCCGAAGTATTGGATTACCTTGGTCATTAACTCCCTGAGCTAAATTAATCGGGACTTCCTGTTTAGAAACAGTGCCATCAATATTAAGACGAATCAGATCCACAGAACTCCGACGCGCACGACTTCCTTTAAAGCCGCCTGCTGTAAGGAGAGCTTGATTTAACGTTGTATTAGGTGGGACTTTGAGCGTTCCGGGAGTTTCCACTTCTCCCACCACACTAATGTTAATCGTATCGGGAGAAAATAGAGCTGTTGCTAATTCAACTGATTCAGCGGTGGCAACTTCTGTTGCTGTGGGAACAACAACGGTATCGCCGTCTTGCAAGATTACCTCTTGACTGATGTTCCCTGTTTGTAAAAGTTGCCAAAGATTAATATTAAAGACTTGTTCAGCACCGATTTTCGCGAAGCGGCGCACGTCGAGCCGACGAATATCGGCTAAAGGCTTAATTCCTTGATCTTGTTTGATGGCAAGGGTTACGGTTGGCAATCCGCCATTTCCGGTTGGGTTATTTTGGTTGGTTGCGGTTCCGAGCAAAATATAAGAACCGAGACGTTTCACTGCGCCTACCACAGCAACGGCGTGGGGTTTAGCCAGAGCCGCTGAAAAGTTTATGGTTGCTAATTGCCTGGTTTCTTGGAGGTTGACAGTGTGGATAAAGATGGTGTCGCCATCACGCAATGTTAGATCTTGGGTGCAGTAGCCTGTTGGCACTAATTGCCACAAATTAACCTT